>JAGCMI010000008.1 GCA_017646545.1 Oscillospiraceae bacterium
ACAGAAACCTTCGGTCATCCGGAACCCACTGAGGTCAGCCTGACTGTGGAAAAGGGTCCCTTCATCGTCATCACCGGACACGACTTATACGACCTGAAGCTTCTGCTGGAACAGACCGAGGGTAAGGGCATCAACATCTACACCCACGGCGAGATGCTGCCGGCTCATGCCTACCCGGAACTGAAGAAGTACCCCCATTTGAAGGGCAATTTCGGCACAGCCTGGCAGAATCAGCAGAAGGAATTTGCGGTACTGCCTGCGCCCATCCTCTTTACTACCAACTGCCTGATGCCGCCCAAGGAAAGCTACGCAGACCGGGTGTTTACCACCGGTGTGGTGGGCTATCCCGATATGCAGCACATCGGCGATAACAAGGATTTCACCCCCGTCATCCGCAAGGCTCTGGAGCTGGGCGGCTTTGACAAGGATACCACCTTCCCCGGCATCAACGGCGGTGAAACTGTCATGACTGGCTTTGCGCGGAATACCGTTATGAATGTGGCCGGCACGGTGATCGACGCTGTGAAGGCAGGTGCTATCAAGCACTTCTTCCTGGTTGCCGGCTGTGACGGAAGCCGCCCGGGCAGAAATTACTACACCGAGTTTGTCAAGCAGACACCTCAGGACACTGTGGTGCTGACCCTGGCTTGCGGCAAGTACCGCTTTAATGACCTGGATCTGGGCACCATCGGCGGTCTGCCGAGACTTATGGACATCGGCCAGTGCAACGATGCCTATTCCGCTATTCAGATCGCTGTGGCCCTGGCGGAGGCCTTCGGCTGCGGGGTCAATGATCTGCCCCTTTCCATGGTGCTGAGCTGGTACGAGCAGAAGGCTGTCTGCATCCTGCTGACCCTGCTGCATTTGGGGATCAAAAATATCCGTCTTGGTCCCACGCTGCCCGCCTTCGTTTCTCCCAATGTGCTGAATTTCCTTGTGGAAAAGTTTGGCATCGCCCCCATTACTACCCCTGAGGAAGACCTGAAGGCGATTCTTGGTTAATCACACACGCAAACACACCTGGCCGGAGAATCCCCCTCTCTGGTCAGGTGTTATCCTTTTTTCTCTGTGACAAAAGCACCGACAAACCCACGGAGAAGCTGATATCCTAAGTAAAAAGGAGGAACGACTATGAATCAAATGGAACTTTATGATCTGATCATTATTGGCGGTGGCCCTGGTGGATACAACGCTGCAGAACGGGCAGCCCATGCCGGACTAAAGACGCTGCTTTTGGAAAAGAGGGCCCTGGGTGGTGTTTGCCTGAACGAGGGCTGCATTCCCTCCAAGGCGTTACTGCACTCTGCGAAAACCTACGAACATGCCCTGCACGCAGCGGCCTATGGCGTGACTTGCGGCGATCTTGCCATCGACCAGCAAAAGGTGATAGCAAGAAAAGCAAAGGTGGTCCGAACCCTTGTTGCCGGTGTCCGTTCCAAGATGAAGCACGCCGGTGTCACTGTGGTCATGGAAGAAGCAAAGATCGAAGGTAAAACTGCCGATGGTTTCCAGGTTTCCGCAGGTGGGGAAGTTTATATCGGTAAGAACCTGATCATCGCCACCGGCTCTTCCAATGTGATCCCGCCGCTACCGGGCATCCGGGAGCACCTGGGAAGTTTTGTGCTGACCAACCGGGAAGTTTTGGAACTGAAAGAGATCCCCAAGGAATTTGTGGTGATCGGTGGTGGTGTCATTGGTTTGGAAATGGCATGTTATTACAATGCGGTAGGCTCCAAGGTTACGGTGGTTGAAATGCTGGATCATATTGCTGGTCCTACAGACCGGGAGATCAGCACGATGCTTCAAAAGGGGTTGGAGCGGAAGGGAGTTGCCTTCCTGCTGGGCCATAAGGTGCAATCTGTGGAACCTGGCGTTGTAATTGCAGAAGATCCGAACGGACAGATTAAGCGCATTCCGGCGGATAAGGGGCTGCTCTCTATTGGCCGCCGGGCAAACTGCGCAGGTCTTGGCCTGGAGAATATCGGCGTGGCGTATGATCGTGGTATTACTACCGATCTTTTGGGCCGCACCAATGTACCCGGCGTTTATGCCGTCGGCGATGTAAACGGCCATCACATGCTGGCCCACACTGCATACCGGGAAGCAGAAGTGGCCGTCAATGCCATCCTTGGCAACGAAGACAATATGCGCTACCATGCCAACCCTTCCGTCATCTACACACAACCTGAAATTGCATCTGTCGGAAAGACCGAAGAGGAGTGCAAGGAGAAGGGGATTGACTATGAAGTTGCGAAACTCTCCATGCGCTATTCCGGCCGCTTCCTGGCGGAGAATGAGGGCGGGGACGGCCTGTGCAAGGTTATTGTTGACCGTGAAAAGCGCACCGTCTTGGGCGTGCATCTCATCGGCACTTATTCCGGCGAGATCATCTGGGGTGCTGCAGAGATGATTGAGCTACAACTTCGCGTCACCGATGCCCAGCAGATCATCTTCCCCCATCCCACCGTCAGCGAAATCATCCGGGAAACTCTCTGGGCGTTTGAAG
>JAGCMI010000009.1 GCA_017646545.1 Oscillospiraceae bacterium
GCGCATATACTGTCGAATGTAACGGTCAGCCTATCACATTTTTGGATACCCCCGGCCACGCCGCCTATACCTCTATGCGTGCCCGCGGCGCTATGTGTACGGACAACGCCATTCTGGTGGTGGCTGCCGACGACGGCATCATGCCCCAGACTGTTGAATCCATCAACCACGCCAAGGCCGCAAATGTGCCCATCATTGTTGCCATCAACAAGATGGATAAGCCCACCGCAAACCCCGACAGAATTAAGGAACAGCTGACCAAGTATGAACTGGTTCCCGAAGAGTGGGGCGGCGATACCATTATCGTTCCCATCTCCGCCAAGACCGGCATGGGTCTGGACAATCTGCTGGAAATGGTGCTGCTGACTGCCGAAGTGCAGGAACTGAAGGCCAACCCCAACCGCCGCGCCAAGGGTACTGTTATCGAGGCCCGTCTGGACAAGACCCGTGGCCCCATCGCCACATTGCTGGTGCAGAACGGTACTTTGAATCAGGGCGACATCGTCATCGCCGGTACCGCTGTTGGCCGTGTGCGTGTGATGACCAACGACAAGGGCCGCACCGTCAAGTCTGCCGGTCCCTCCATCCCCGTTGAGATCACCGGTCTTGCCGATGTTCCCAGCGCAGGTGACGCATTTGATGCCGTTACCGACGAGCGTATGGCTCGTGAGCTGGTGGAGCAGCGTAAGCAGGCACAGAAGGATGCGCTGGCCAATGCCATGAACAAGGTCACTCTGGATAACCTGTTTGCAAGAATGCAGGAAGGCCAGATGAAGGAACTGCCGCTGATCGTTAAGGCTGACGTGCAGGGCTCTGCCGAGGCTGTGAAGGCTTCTCTGGAGAAGATCTCCAATGAGGAAGTCCGTGTCCGCGTGATCCATGCGGCTGTCGGCGCCATCAACGAAAGCGATATTCTGCTGTCTTCCACCGCCGGTGCCATCATCGTCGGCTTCAATGTCCGTGCGGAGGCTGCAGCGCAGGCAAACGGTCTGCGTGCAGGAGTGGAGATGCGTTTCTACCGCGTTATCTACGATGCCATCGACGAGATTGAGTCTGCCATGAAGGGCATGCTGGGTCCCAAGTATCAGGAAGTGGTCATCGGCCATGCCGAAGTGCGCATGACCTACAAGGTCTCCTCCATCGGCACCGTTGCCGGCTGTATGGTGAAGGACGGCAAGGTCTCTCGTGATGCCAAGGTGCGTGTGCTGCGTGACAATATCGTCATCTACGAGGGCGAGATCGGCTCTCTGCAGCGCTTTAAGGATCAGGCCAAGGAGGTCACCGCCGGTTACGAGTGCGGCATGACCGTGGCCGGTTACAACGACATTCGGGAATACGACATTTTCGAGTGCTTCGTGATGGAAGAGATCAAGAGATGATTCTCATAGCCAGCCGCCGCTGATGCGGCGGCTGGTTTCGCATAAATTCTTTATTTAGGAGGATACCAAAATGGCATCCAATCGTATTGCAACCATCAATCAGGAGATCCAGAAGGAACTGTCTTCCCTGCTGCGTACGGTGAAAGATCCCCGCGTGCAGGAGTGTATGATCTCCATTACCCGGGTGGAAACCACCCCTGACCTGCGTTTTACCAAGGTGTATGTGTCCTTCCTGCAGCAGGAAAAGGCAAACGAGGGCATGAAGGGTCTGGCTTCTGCTGCCGGCTACCTGCGCCGCCAGATCGCAGCCAATCTGCAGCTGCGCCACGCACCCCAGATCCAGTGGGCGCTGGATGACAGCATCACCTATGGCGCCAAGATGCTGGAGCTGATCAACTCTCTGGGCGTCAAGCAGGACGAAGAGGAATAAGAAAGCAAAGTGGTTGTTTGCGGTAAAGCTGCAAGGCCCCCTCTGACAAGGGGAGCCGAGGCGGCCTACGGCCGCAGATGACGCAAAACAACCATTTTCCTGAGGTGTGACTATGAACGGAATTGTAATCGTAGACAAGCCCCAAGGCTGGACCAGTCAGGATGTGACCGCCAGACTGCGCCGTGTGTTCAATACCCGCCGCATCGGCCATGGCGGAACGCTGGACCCCATGGCGACCGGTGTGCTGCCGGTGTTCGTGGGGCGTGCCACCCGTGGCGTGGAATTTTTTGAACACGCGGAAAAAACCTATGAGGCGGTGGTGCGTCTTGGCATCGCCACCGACACGGAGGACATCACCGGCACTGTGCTGGAAGAAAAGGAAATTGCCATTTCCGAGGCTGAATTTTTAGGCATCCTGCCCCAATTCCGTGGAAAAATCCAACAAATCCCTCCAATGTATTCTGCGCTGAAAGTCAATGGCCAGAAGCTGTGTGACTTGGCGCGCAAGGGTAAGGAAGTGGAGCGCCAGAGCCGGGAAATTGAGATTTTCCGTCTGGATTGTCTGGAATTTAACGGCCGCGAAGCCCGCCTTTTGGTGCACTGCTCCAAGGGCACTTATATCCGTACTTTGTGCAAGGATATCGGTGCGGCGCTGGGCTGCGGCGGCTGTATGGCATCCCTGCGCCGGGTCACCGCAGGGGAATACACCATCGAAGAAGCGGTGCCGCTGGAAACCCTGCTGGAAACCACGGAGCCGGAAAAATACCTGCGTCCCGTGGACAGTATGTTCCGCAACATCGAGGCGGTGAAGCTGACTCCCAATCAGGAAAAGCGCTGCCGCAACGGCAACTCTTTCTCCATCCAAATGGAAGACGGCACCTACCGCGCCTACAGCCAAAAGGGAGATTTTCTCATGCTGGCCAAGGTGGAAAACGGGGTCATGACCACCATTAAAAGTTTCTTTGAAGTGGAGTAAACCTACAAAAACCGAGGGGAAAATATGAAAAACAATAAGAAAATATTCGCCCTCGGCTTTTTTGACGGTGTGCATCGAGGGCATCAGGTTATGATGAAAGAATGTGTCCGTCTGGCGAAGGAACATGGCTGCGGTACCGCCGCCATCACCTTTGACCGCCATCCTTTCAGTATCTATAAACCTGATCCCCCCAAACTCATCAACACCAATGCAGACCGCCAGATCCTGCTGGAGTCCTACGGCATGGAAGAGGTCTATATGCTTCCCGTGAACGAGCGGTTCATGTCCACCCATTGGCGGCACTTTTTGGAATATATGGTGCGCCGGGGCGCGGTGGGCTTTGTCTGCGGCGATGACTTCCACTTTGGGCACAAGGGCATCGGCAATACGGATAGATTGCAGAAATACTGCGAAGAACGGGATTTAGCCTGCTTTATCGTGCAGGAGCAGGCCATTGACGGCTTGAGAATTTCCTCCACCCACATCCGTGAGCTGATTTCCGAGGGCAGAATGGACGATGCCCTCGAATTTTTGGGTCATCCCCATTTGCTCAGCGGCATTGTGGTGCCGGGACGGAAACTGGGCCGCACCATCGGTATCCCCACCGCCAATTTTCTCATTCCCAATGGGGTCATTGTGCCGAAATTGGGCGTGTATTCCTGCTTGTGCACCTTAAATGGCAAGACCTATGCGGCGGTGACCAACAGCGGTAGCCGACCCACTGTGGGGGGTCATCAGGTCAGAGCAGAAAGCTGGATTTTGGGCTTTGAGGGAGATTTGTACGGCAAGTCCATCACACTGGAAATGTATGAATACCTGCGCCCGGAGCAGAAATTCGACTCTCTGGAGGAACTGAAGGCACAGATCCTCAAGGATGCCGGTCGGGCAAGACGACTGCTGTAAAGCAGATATTGAGGTTTTTCGGGGCCAAAATACAAGATATGCCCAAGGAACAGTTTTCCTGAAAAAAGTTCGGAAAACATGAAAATTTTCCTTTACTTTTGGGAAAACTTGTGATAAGATATCCGGGCTGGCTATGACCAGACATATGAAACCCCTGGCTCAGTGGCGGGAGAAAGCTGTATGACAGTACACCACCCACCCCTACTTGGCCTGCGGGACAAAATTTTGAAAGGTGGAAAACACAATGATTCTGAAGGAAAAGAAGACTCAGGTTATCCTGGAGAACGCTACTCACGAAGGCGATACCGGCTCCCCCGAGGTTCAGGTTGCTATCCTGACCGCTCGCATCAACGAGCTGACCGATCACCTGCGTACTCACAAGCACGACAACCACTCCCGTCGTGGTCTGCTGATGATGGTTGGTAAGCGCCGCAAGATGCTGGACTATCTGGCAAAGAAGGACATCAACCGTTACCGTGCTCTGATCGCCAAGCTGGGTA
>JAGCMI010000064.1 GCA_017646545.1 Oscillospiraceae bacterium
GGCTGTGAAGGCCATTGAGGATGTGAAGTGGTTCCCCGCCTGGGGCGAAGACTGGATGGTCAGCATGATCCGGGAGCGTGCCGACTGGTGCATCAGCCGTCAGCGTCGCTGGGGTCTGCCCATCCCCGTGTTCTACTGCGAAGTTTGCGGCAAGCCCGTTTCCAACCCCGAATCCATCGAAAAGATCTCCAAGCTATTTGACGAGTTCGGTTCCAATGTTTGGTTCGAAAAGGACGCAATGGAGCTGATCCCCGAAGGCTTTGTCTGCCCCCACTGCGGTGGCAAGCACTTCACCAAGGAAACCGACACCCTGGACTGCTGGTTTGACTCCGGCTCCACCCACTACTCCAGCCTGATGCACCGCACCCCCGAACTGTGGCCTGCAGATGTATATCTGGAAGGTGCTGACCAGTACCGTGGTTGGTTCCAGTCCTCCCTGCTGACTTCCGTCGGTGCACTGGATCAGGGCGCTCCCTTCAAGCAGGTTCTGACCCACGGCTGGGTTGTTGACGGTCAGGGTCGCGCCATGCACAAGTCCCTGGGCAACGGTGTTGATCCCGCTGATCTCATCAAGGACTTTGGCGCTGACATCGTCCGTTTGTGGGCTGCTTCTTCCGACTACCATGCCGATGTACGCTGCTCCAAGGAGATCTTCAAACAGATCGCTCAGAACTATCTGAAGTTCCGTAACACCGCCCGTTACTGCCTGGCAAACCTGGGTGACTTCGATCCCAACAAGGATATGGTCGCCACCGAGAATCTGGAAGAGCTGGATAAGTGGGCTCTGACCAAGCTGGACAAGCTGGTTGCATTCTGCAAGAAGGCTTACAATAACTACGAATTCCACATGGTTTCCCATGCCATCAACGATTTCTGCGTGGTGGAACTGTCCAGCTTCTATCTGGATATCATCAAGGATCGTCTGTACTGCGAGGAGGCCACCGGCTCCCGTCGCCGCAGCGCTCAGACTGCGCTGTTCCTCATCGTCGATGCCATGGCCAAGGTCTTCTCCCCCATTCTGGCCTTCACCTGTGATGAGATCTGGCAGTCCATGCCCCATCTGGAGAGCGACGATGCCCGTAACATTCTGCTGAACCAGATGCCCGGCAGCATGGAGCAGTACCTGCTGGATGCCGATACCATGGAAAAGTGGAATGTGGTGATGAAGCTGCGTCAGGATGTCAACGGTGTGCTGGAAAAGGCTCGCGCCAACAAGCGTATCGGTAAGGCATTGGAAGCTCGCGTAACCGTCTTCGGTGATGAAACCGTGAAGGCTGCCACCGAGGATCTGAACATGGCAGAAATCTGCATCGTTTCCGCCTGCGAATGGGCAGAGGCTGAGGAAGGCGCTGAGGTTGGTCAGGGCATCAACTACCCGGGTCTGACCATTGGTGTCAGCGAGGCCAAGGGTGAAAAGTGCCCCCGTTGCTGGATGCACTCCCTCTCCACCCATGCCGAAGGTCTGTGCAAGCGCTGCGAAAGTGTCGTGGCGAAGCTGGATGTGGAAATCTAATCCAAGTCATACAAGCGACCGGCCCTCTGGGCTGGTCGCTTTTGTGTTGTAAAAGAGAAATTTAGGGTATCTGTATAAATATTGGTGTGGTTTTTGTGCATTTATGATATGAAAAATTTGTTGCGTCATAGCGTATTTCGCAGTATAATTATCTGTGGAAAAATATTAATACAAGGAGTGTTCACCATGTCTGAAAAGTTGATGGATGCCATTATTAAACCCGTCGCTGGTGTTGGCGTGGCGCTGGCCAAAGTCCCCGTGCCCGTTGCAGGTCCCGGCGAAGTTCTCATTAAAGTTCACAAGACCGCTATTTGCGGCTCCGATGTTCATATCTTCGACTGGAACGACTGGGCTGCCCAGCACGTTAAGCCCGGTATGACCATCGGCCACGAGTATGTGGGCGAAATCGCCGCTCTGGGCGAAGGCGTTACCGGTCTGCATATCGGTCAGCGCGTCAGCGGCGAAGGTCACATCACCTGCGGCCACTGCCGTAACTGCCGCAACGGTGATATTCAGTGGTGTAAGGATACCTTCGGTGTCGGTGTGGACCGCAACGGCGCATTTGCCGAGTATCTGTGCATTCCCGCCAGCAATGTGATCCCCATCGATGAAAATTTGGATGAGGATGTGGTTGCTTTCTTCGATGCCTTCGGCAATGCCACCCACACCGCTCTGATGTGGAGCCTGGTAGGCGAAGATGTGCTGATCACCGGCGCAGGCCCCATCGGTATTATGGCTGCCGGCATCTGCAAGTTCGCAGGCGCCCGCCGCGTTGTCATTACCGACCTGAACGAGTACCGCCTGGATCTGGCTCGCAAGATGGGCGTTGATGCCGCTGTCAACACCGGTAAGGAAGATCTGACCGAAGTGATGAAGCAGCTGAATATCGTGGAAGGCTTTGACGTGGGTCTGGAAATGTCCGGCAACGGCCATGCATTTAACCAGATGCTGTCCGTGATGCGTACCGGCGGTAAGATCAGCCTGCTGGGTCTGGGCAACAAGCCCATCCCCGTGGACATGAACTACATCATCGGCAAGGGCCTCACCCTGCAGGGCATCTACGGCCGCAAGATGGACACCTGGCACCAGATGAGCTACATGGTGCAGGGCGGTCTGGATATGAGCCCCATCATCACCCACCGTTACCACTACACCGACTTCCAGAAGGGCTTTGACGCTATGAAGAGCGGCAACTCCGGTAAGGTCATTCTGGACTGGACCACGAAGAAAGAAGGCTAATATCATGAAGTCTGCACTGAATCTGATCAATGCTGAGCTGGATGCCATCCGTGAGGCTGGCACCTGGCGCGACGAGCGCATCATCACCACCCCCCAGCGCAGCCGTATCGACACCACCAAGGCAAACGGTGTGGTCAATATGTGCGCCAACAACTATCTGGGCCTCAGCAACCACCCCGAACTGATCGCTGCTGCCAAGGCAAGCTATGACAACTGGGGCTTTGGCCTGTCCTCCGTCCGCTTCATCTGCGGCACTCAGGAAATCCACAAGACTCTGGAGCAGAAGCTCGCTTCCTTCCTGGGCATGGACGATGTGATTCTGTATTCCTCCTGCTTCGATGCCAACGGCGGTCTGTTTGAGACCC
>JAGCMI010000065.1 GCA_017646545.1 Oscillospiraceae bacterium
CGGTGTTCTCGCCGTTCTTGTCGGTGTTGGCGGAGCAGTGCATAGAAGCCATACCGGAAAGTGGCAGGTAGTAGTTCATCATAGAGAACATACCCTTCTTCATCTCACCGCCGTACCAGGTGTTCAGGATAACCTGCTCACGGGAGGTCAGGTTAAAGAGAACTGCAGTTTCAGAGTTGAGACCCAGCTCCTTGTAGTTCTCGACCTTAGCCTTGGAGGCGTTGTAGATCACGAAGTTGGGCTCGAAGTTCTTCAGCTCCTCCTCGGTGGGAGCGATGAACATATTCTTGACAAAGTGTGCCTGCCATGCCACTTCCACGATGAAGCGGATGGCCATGCGGGAGTCGGGGTTGGTGCCGCAGAACAGGTCCATCACATACAGCTTCTTGTTAGACAGCTGCTTCAGAGCCAGTTCCTTGCAGGCGGCCCAAGCTTCCTGAGAAGCGGGCTTGTTGTCGTTGGGGAATTCGGGGCTATTCCACCAAACGGTGTCCTTGGAAGTATCGTCCATGACGATGAACTTGTCTTTGGGAGAGCGGCCGGTGTAGATGCCGGTCATCACATTCACAGCGCCCAGTTCGGTCAGCTGACCCTTGTCAAAACCCTCCAGAGTGGGGTCCATCTCAGCTTCAAACAGCTGCTCGTAAGTAGGGTTGTAGACGATTTCAGTGGTGCCGGTAATGCCATACTTTTCCAAGAATTTGGTATCCATAATGATTCCTCCTGATATATGTCTGGCGTGTTTACGCCTTGTTTAATAAGTCGGAAATTGGAAAGAACCCCAATTTCCACCACATACATCATACCATGAAAAAAATAAAATGTCCACCTGATTTTGCTCTTTTTGCTCCTTTTTTACGGCGTATTTTGCAAATAATGGTCCTGCGCGGAACTTGTCGTGGGTTTTTGGAAGGAATAAAACCGATTTCGTGGGTTTTCCCAAGACGATGGGGCTACAATAGCCTCACAATTTTTACCCGGGAGGACGCTGCCATGCAATGCCAGAAACTCAAAACTTATATGGAAACGGGACGGGTGATTTTTCTGCCTGCCCGCACCATTGCCCCCAATCCGGAACAGCCCCGCAGATATTTCAAAGAGTCTGCCCTGCAGGAGCTGACCGACAGCATTCGCCAGCATGGAATTTTGCAGCCGCTTTCGGTGCGGCGGGTGGGCGGCAGCTATGAACTGATCGCCGGCGAACGGCGGCTGCGGGCGGCCCAGCGGGCGGGGCTCACGGAGATCCCCTGCATCGTCATGACCATGGATCAGCAGGAGTCCTCCATGGCGGCCATGGTGGAAAATCTCCAGCGGCAGGATTTGGATTTTATTGAGGAAGCCCGGGGCATCGCCCGGCTGATGGAGCGCTGGGGCATCAGCCAGGACCAGGCGGCCCAGATTTTGGGACGCAGCCAAAGCAGCATCGCCAACAAGCTGCGGCTGCTGAAACATTCTGAGCAGGTGCTGGATGCTTTGCGGCAGGGAGATCTGACGGAGCGCCATGCCCGGGCGCTGCTGCGGCTGGGCAGTGAAAAGCAGAAGTTGGAGGCCATTGAAACCATTGTGAAGCAGGATATGAATGTTTCCAAATCCGAGCAGTATATCCAGTCCCTGCTGCAAAATGATGCACCCAGGGAGCAAAAACCCAATGTCACCGCCTTCATCCGCAATCTGACCCAATCGCTGTCGAAGATCCAGCTTTCCGGTATCCCGGCGGTGTCGGAGCGACGGGAAACGGAAAATGAGATCGTGCTGACCATCACATTCCCCAAAGGATAAAGCACTTCCCTTTCTGCCTTTTGCGTGGTATAATAAGTTAAAATTTAGATTGTAGGGCAGATGGAGCGCGCAGCGCGAGCCTCCCTTGTGCAAAGGGAGGTGGGCAAAATCTACGATTTTGCTCGGAGTGATTGTGAAGAAAGGGCAATCCCCCAGTCGAAAATCAAAGATTTCCGACAGCCCCCTTTACACAAGGGGGCCTTCGCACCTGCGGTGCTACAAGCACGACAAACCCTAATTTACACTTCCCTCCCGACAGAAAGAAAAGGAGACCATCACTATGGAAACCCGGAAATTATTTTACGAAGACAGCCATCTGTACACTTTCTCCGCCCAAGTAACTTCCTGCACCGAGGTAAAGGGCGGCTATCATGTGACGTTAGACGCCACCGTCTTCTACCCCGAAGGTGGCGGACAAGCCTGCGATTTGGGCATTTTGGGACAAGCCAAGGTGCTGGATGTGCAGGAAAAAGATGGGCAGATACTGCATCTGTGCGATGCATCCTTAGAAGTAGGCAGCATGGTGCAGGGCCAGGTGGATGAAATAAGACGCATGGATCTGATGCAGCAGCATAGCGGCGAGCACATCGTTTCCGGCATTATTTGCAGCCGTTTTGGCTATCACAATGTGGGTTTCCATGTGGGCAAGGACATGATGGAGATTGATTTTGACGGCCCCGTTCCTGCCGATGCCCTGGCGGAAATCGAATGGCAGGCAAATGAGGCGGTGTGGGCCAATCTGCCCATTGACTGTTTCTACCCCAGCCCGGAGGAATTGCCCTCCGTCCCCTACCGCAGCAAAAAGGCATTGCAATACCCGGTGCGCATCGTTCAGATTCCCGGCATCGACAGCTGCGCCTGCTGCGGTGTGCATGTGAAAAATACCGGTGAAATTGGCCTTATTAAGATTGTTTCCTGCGTGAAATTCCACCAGGGTGTCCGCATTGAACTGTGCTGCGGCGCCCGGGCGCTGAAGCTGACGCAGAATGTGTTTGCCCAGAATAAGCTGGTGAGCCAGGCATTCTCCGCCAAAATGCTGGAAACCGGCGCCGCCGCTGCCAAGATGAGCCAAGCGCTGGCGGCAGAAAAACTCCGGGCCAACACATTGCAGACTTCCCTTCTGCGGCAAATTGCCAAGGGCTATGAAAATGCCGGCAATGTGGTGCATTATGAAAAGCAGATTTCTGCCGGTCAGCTGCGGGAAC
>JAGCMI010000066.1 GCA_017646545.1 Oscillospiraceae bacterium
AGGCATCCCGGCTGACCCCCAGCACCTGATACGGATCGTCAATCATCCTGCTTGCTCCTTACTCTGTTTCGATACTCTACCCACACACCGCTGTAGAGAATATTGTCCAAAATACCCTTGTCCTGCACCAACGGAAGCCTTTCATAGTAATCGGTACACCGGCCCATTGCCAGCACCAGATACTGCTCCCACAGGGCCGGATTTTCTCCGGTACCCGATGCAAGGTACGGGTTATACTGTTTTTTTCTGCTATCCCGGCGGAAATCCATTGCCGCGTCCGCCAGATAAATGTACCTGCCCAGAGCATCCCCCATCTGCCGCAGCGTGGATGCCCACATATCCTCCTGAAAGACAAACAATTCGCCCAGAAGCTGTCCAAAACAGCCGGCGGGCAGATCCGGATTGGCGCAATTTTCCTGCTCCAGCCGGGTCAGCTCCCGGATACAGTCCTCCATTGCCCGGCATTGCCGGGGATATGCCGCTTCAATGGCCGGCAAGTGCTTCTTCAGCGCTTTTACCAGAACATTTCCCAGCAGCGAGCCTTCATCCTGCGCATCATCCAGTGCTTTATAGTAGGCCAGCGCCACATTCATATCCGCTGCGTAGCGGATATAGACGTTGTCCGTCCACGGCCGGGGTTTGATGGGGTGTAAATGACAGGCCCGGGTTCCGGAATGTTCCTCCGGCTCGTACAGGCTCATCAGCAGCAGCGACAAAAATGCCATATCAAAACGCAGGGTCAGCCGGGCAGACTGGGACGCCCGCGCCCGGATCTGCCGGCAAATGCCGCAGTAAACGCTGTTATAGCGCAGCTTTTCTTCCGGCTGCAGTTCCTTTATGTTCGCCGCTACAAAACCAAACACCGTGTTTCCTCCCATTTTTTGGGATCATCATACTCTGCCATTATGAACAGACCGTAAACAGACACAAAATTTTTGCGGAAAAATCAGCAGGTTTCTTCCATGGATGCGGCCATTTCATCATATCGGACATACCGATTGCTCCGGGCCTCCTGCCGCAGCAGGATTCTGGGCCGCTCCATCACCACGGTGGCATTGTCGGGAATATCGTGGGTGACAACACAGTTGGCACCGATCCGCACATTGTTTCCAATATGTACGTTGCCGATAATTTTGGCACCGCAGCCGATAAACACATTATCCCCAAGCGTGGGGCATCCCCGACCGGGACTGTCCGGCAGGGTATTGGATCCGATGGTAACCTGATGAAGAATCACACAGTCTTTTCCGATTCTGGCACCCTCCGAGATAAAAATACCTTGAAATCCATGGGGAAAGGCAGGTATGCTGTCCATCTGACAGCCAGGCTCTATCCATGCGCCGTTTTTGCGCATCAAGGCCCAATACCGGGCGTAGTAATACCGCCGGATGGGATAGAAACGGCAATGCATGGCCTTTTCCCGCAGATGGCAAAAATAGGCTATCCCCTCTTTGCGGCGCAAAAACGCTCCGATTCTCCCTCTTAGGCTCATTTTGCATCCTTTCTGTAATGCCGCGCCAATACATCCCGGACCATATCCATACGGCCCCGGTCAGCCAAAACCTGCACCAGGTCAAAGCCGGGCCAGCGGTTTGCTTCAATGATGAGGGGCCCCTTATCCGAAAGGGCAATGTCCCAACCAATCATGCAGATGTTGTTATCCTCCAGACAGGCCTCCAACACCATCTGCTTGGCTTCCTCGAAACAGGGCAGCTGGAAGCCGTCAAAGGGTACCTTCGTGGTGGGATGGACAACAAATTCCTGATTGTCCTTATCAATGGCATTGCCCACCAGCTTACCGGTCTCCGGATCGATGGTCACACCCATGCCTTCCGCGTGGAAATTATCCACCGGATTCACACCGTTGCCCACCCGCAGGCCGATCCACAGAAGAATGGGGGTGCCATGGTCGTTGTAGGTCATGGCGCGGATGGTATTGACACTGGCAGGACACAGCACATTCATATCCGGATGCTGCACCACCAGCTCCTCCAGAAAGATTCGGTTCTGGACAGCATAGTCAAAATAAGCCTTTCGGTCGGTAATGTCCGCTGCCTTTTCCTTTTTCACGCTGGCGCCGCCGGATCCATCATAGGGTTTGGACATAAATACCGGATTGGCATCCAGAAAACGGCAAAAATGGTCGAAATCATCCTGCCCGGGCACGGTAATCTCCCGCTTGGTGTACTTGGAAAATTCCCGAATGAAGCTGGGCTTGATGGTAAAACGCTTTTTATAGGCAGGAGGAGACACCTGATCGTAGAATTTTTCCTCCCGCATAGCGCCGAAGTATTCCTTGCGCTCGGCATGGGTGCGCTTATAAAGCTTATAATTCAAATAATCTGTCAGCGCCATGCCGTAGCGCAGGACACACCAACCGGTGTCCAGCACAAGCACAGGATAACAGCGGTTCTCCTTCTTGGCAACAGCTTTCAGTTTGCGGAAATAGCGGCTGTAATTGGCATGCGCCGCAACGGAAAAGAAACCCATAATTCATTCTCCTCTCTTGTAAGATTCTTA
>JAGCMI010000067.1 GCA_017646545.1 Oscillospiraceae bacterium
GCCGGCACCCACCAGCACCTTGGGGCAGTTGTCCGCCACCGCCTTGATAGCCTCAGGGGCGCAGGCGGTACGGAAGGTGATTTCCATGGTGTCCACGCCACCGGCGGCCATAGCCTTGGCAGTGGGAACGGCATCTTCGACCTTGTCCAGTACAACAACGGGTACCACGATGGAATTGGCGAGTCTGGTTAATACATCCATTTGATTTTACCTCCTGTGGCTGGTGTCAGCCATAATGTACTTTATTCTGTGATATTTTACCAAAACGGGCATATATCCACAAATATAATTATAATAAGCATTATGTTTCATGTCAATGGGATTTTCGGAATAATGCGGATGGGGATATGGATTTTTGGGTGAATTTTATCAGGAATCATGGGATAACAATGGAGGGCAGAAGCGCGCAACCGCGCTTAAGATTCATCTGTACTGTCTGAGCTAAGCGGACGAACGGAACGGGCATATTCCCGGGGGGAAATGGCATATTCTGCCCGGAACGCCCGGTAAAAACCGGCGTAGTCAGAAAAACCACAGTTGCTGTAAACTTCGTTTGGCTTCTTTCCCTGAGCCAGTAGGTGGCGGGCAATCAAAAGGCGTTTCTTTTGAATATAACGGTAAACACTGGTGCCCACTTGCCGGTTAAACTCATGGCTAAGATGGTATTTACTCACATATACCAGTTCGGCCAACATATCCAGTGACAGCGGCTCGCTATAGTGCAGATTTACATAATCGACCACTTCGGAAATAGCGCGACTGGAGTGAGCAATTTCCTCTAAATGTCCACTGGGATTGGTGGCGAATCGATTGATGGTTACCAGTAATTGGATCAGTAAGCTCTGCCGCAATAAATCGGAACCATAGTTGTCGCTCTCAGACTCCTGCCACAATTGCTCAAATAACTTTAGCACATGGCTGGTATCTTCTGGCTTAAGGCGAAGTAAATTACCTCGATTTGGTCCGCTGGAGCCCAAATGCTTGGCCAGATCGGACAAAGGTGTTGAGATACGGCTTAATAGTTGCGGATCCACCCATAGAACAAAACGCTCGTAATCCGACATTTCCGGACGAACGCATATCTGGTGTAGTTCCTGAGGGCTGATTAGCAGAAGATCACCGGGCATAACATGATATTGCCGACTCTCGATGGTATAGGTCACATCTCCGGAGATCAAAAAGTATATTTCGTGAAAGTCGTGGTGGTGTAGTTCCACGTCTTGCAGATACTTATCCTTCTTATACTGCAACTCAAAATCCTCCCGTCCCATTTCCTGACGGGGGTCAAAACGGTGTGCTTGTCTCATTTTTATAGCCTCCATTTCGACAAAAATCCTTGACGATATTTTATTCTATCCCAAGAATAAAGTCAATGGGAAAAAGAGCAATATTTACAATGTAGCACCGCAAAATATGCTCTTTTGTTGTAAAAAGTTTGCATATATAATAGTAACATCAAATAAAGGACGAAAGTCCCGATGGAGGAGTTTTTATGGAAAAACTTAATTACGCGACCTTGAAAAATTCTGGCTACACCGGTTATATTCTGGAAAACGCTCCGGAAAAGGTTCTGCAGTTTGGCGAAGGTAATTTCCTGCGGGCTTTTGTCGATTACTGGTTTGATCTTGCCAATGAGAAGGCTGGTTGGAATGGTAAGTGCGTTTTGGTGCAGCCCATCGCTCCCGGCCTGACGGGCATGATTAATGAGCAGGAGGGTCTGTACACCCTGTATCTGCGTGGTAGCCAGAATGGCCAGAAGGTGGATGATATGCGTGTCATCTCTTCTGTTTCCCGTTGCTTGAATCCCTATGAGGCTGAGGGCTTTGAGAAGATGATGGAAGTTGCTGTTTCCGATGATCTGGAGATCATTGTATCCAATACCACCGAAGCCGGCATCGTCTACGATCCTGCTTGCCAGCTGGCAGACAAGCCTGCCAATTCCTTCCCCGGTAAGCTGACCCAGGTGCTCTACAAGCGTTGGCAGGCTGGTAAGAAGGGGATCATCATGCTGGCTTGTGAGCTGATCGACAATAACGGTAAGGAACTGCTCAAGTGTGTCAATCAGTACATCGCTCAGTGGGAATTGGAAGAAGAGTTTAAAAATTATGTCAACTGCGAGTGTACCTTCTGTGGCTCTTTGGTTGACCGCATTGTTCCCGGCCGCATTCGTGATCCTCAGGAAGTGGCCCAGCTGGAGCAGAAGCACGGCTATGCCGATCCTCTGCTGGATGTTGGCGAAGTCTTTGGCCTGTGGGTTATCGAGGGAGACCCTGCACTGAACGATGTGCTGCCTTTCCGCAAGGCTGGTCTGGAGAGCAATGTCTTTGTTGCCGCTGACATGACTCCCTATAAGAAGCGTAAGGTCCGTATCCTAAACGGCGCCCACACCGGCTTCGTTCTGGGTGCTTATCTGGCTGGCTTCGATATTGTTCGTGACTGCATGGCAGACAGCACTGTCCTTGGCTACATGAACAAGATGTTGCTGGAGGAAGTGGTTCCCGTTCTGCCCCTGGATCAGGAAGATTGCAAGAACTTTGCCGCTGCTGTGCAGGATCGCTTCAACAACCCCTTCGTTAACCACGAATTGATGAGCATTTCCCTGAACTCCACCTCTAAGTGGCGTGCAAGATGCATGCCCTCCTTCCTGGAGTATGTGGATACCTTCGGTAAGTTGCCGAAGTGCATGACCATGAGCTTCGCAGCTTACATGGCTTTCTTCTCCAGCGAAATCCAGGAGCTGAATGAGCAGGGTCTGGTCTGCCGCCGTCCCAAGGGCAATACCTATGTCTGCAATGATGATCGTTGGGCGCTGGAATTCTACTATGCGCACAAGGACGATTCTGTGGAGGATCTGGTCCACGCTGTTATGACCAATGAGCAGATGTGGGGTCAGGATCTGACTG
This sequence comes from Oscillospiraceae bacterium, assembly GCA_017646545.1. Lineage (GTDB taxonomy): Bacteria > Bacillota > Clostridia > Oscillospirales > Oscillospiraceae > Faecousia. The sequence continues at coordinate 2,904 of JAGCMI010000067.1, forward strand.
CGGTTGCCGGTTTCGAAGCGGCTACCGTTGCAAATCTGAAGAAGATTCGCACCGAAGGCGCTCTGGCTGCTTACGCATCCTGCCTGTAATTCACGCAAGAGGGGAGGGACTTAGTTTCTCCCACTCCAAAAATAAGGAGGTTTTCCATGCCTGATTTCATCCATATCCATCCCGATGATAATGTGGCTGTTGCGCTGACTGCGATTGCTGCCGGTACTGAATTTGCCGGTGTAAAGGCCAATGTGGATATTCCCCAGGGTCACAAGATCGCGTTGAAGCCCATGGCTGTGAATGACCAGGTGATGAAGTATGGCTTCTCCATTGGTCATGCTACGACACCCATTGCCCCTGGCGATTGGGTACATACCCACAATATGAAAACCAATCTCTCCGGTGAGATTGAATATACCTACAATCCCAAGATCACCCATCCTGCACCGCAGCAGCCCGGAACCTTTATGGGTTACCGTCGTAAGGATGGTAAGGTGGGCATCCGTAATGAAATCTGGATTATTCCCACCGTTGGCTGCGTTAATGATATTGCCAAGGCCATGGTGAAGGAAAATCAGGACCTGGTAACAGGCTCCATCGACGGTCTGTATACTTTCCCGCATCCTTTTGGATGCAGCCAGACCGGCGCTGACCATGCACAGACCCGTAAGCTGCTGGCAGCGCTGACGCGTCACCCCAATGCTGGTGCAGTGCTGGTGTTGCATCTGGGTTGCGAAAATCTGACCCATGAGCAGTTCGTGGAGGAACTGGGTCAGTTTGATGAAAACCGTGTTAAATTCCTTACTTGCCAGCAGGTGGAGGATGAGTTTGAAGTGGGCCGTGCACTGCTTCAGGAACTGGCTGATTTTGCAGCTTCCTTCCAGCGTGAGCCTATCGCTGCATCTGAACTGGTGATTGGTATGAAGTGTGGCGGTTCTGATGGCCTGTCCGGTATTACTGCCAACCCCACCGTTGGTCGTTTCAGCGATATGCTGGTGGCGCAGGGCGGCTCTACTGTGCTGACCGAAGTGCCCGAAATGTTCGGTGCTGAGGGATTCCTCATGGATCGCTGCATTGACGAAACCGTGTTCCGCAAGGCGGTTGACATGATCAACGGCTTCAAGAATTATTTCCTGCGCCACAATGAGGTGGTCTACGAGAATCCCAGTCCCGGTAACAAGGCTGGTGGCATCACAACCCTGGAGGATAAGTCCTGTGGTTGTGTTCAGAAGGGTGGCTCCGCTCCCATTATGGATGTGATCGGCTATGGCGATGCTGTGACTACCAAGGGTCTGAACATGCTCTATGGTCCCGGTAATGACCTGGTATCTGCAACTGCACTGACTGCTGCCGGTGCCCACATGGTTCTTTTCACCACCGGTCGCGGTACTCCCTTCGGTGCTCCCGCACCCACTATGAAGATCTCCACCAATACCCCCTTGGCAATCAAGAAGGCTGGCTGGATCGATTTCAATGCCGGTGTGGTGGCTGATGGTCTGCGCACTTTGGACGAAGCAGGTGCTGACCTGATGCAGCTGGTTCTGGAAGTTGCTTCCGGTAAGCAGACCAAGACAGAGGAACGTGGCTTCCGTGAAATCTCCATCTTCAAGGATGGTGTGGTGCTGTAAATGGCTGTATTTGTTTCCAAGAAAGATGAATCCTTCCGGGAATATGCGCTAAATGCGCCACCCATGAAGGTGCTGTTCTCTGTCTGTGCACCTCTTGCACTTTATCAAGCGCTGCAGCAGATTTTTAAAATTCTCGATGCACTTATGGCTTCTCATATCAGTGCCGAGGCAGTTTCCGCGGTGTCCTGTTTGAGTCAGATTACGCTGATGATCACAGCCATCGGTTCTGGTTTGGCGGTGGGTGGCTGCATCAAGGTCTCCGAAGCTTACGGTAGGGGAGACTATGATACAGTCCGTACCCGGGTTGCCACGCTCTATGGCATGGTGGTACTGGTGGGATTGCTGGTGGTAGCCACATTGGTTCCCTTTGCAGAAGGTTTCTTGCGACTGCTGCAGACACCCCAGGATCTAATCGCAGAGGGCACGGGCTACTTCCGCGTGGAGATCCTTTCCCTGGTGGTGACCTTTTTTAATACGGTCTACATTGCCATTGAGCGAAGCCGAGGCCATGCCAAGAAGATTCTCTATTTGAATCTGATGATCATTCTGGTGAAACTGGTATTGTCAGCGCTCTTTGTCTATGTGCTGAAGGCCGGTGTGGCGATGATTGCCGCAGCAACCCTCATTAGCCAGGGGGTGCTGTTGATTTATGCGCTGTATTCCATGTCCCGTGATGAAGGTGCCTTTCGCTTCTCTATCCGCAACCTGCGGTTGCGAAAGGATACCACATTGCCTATTCTAAACCTGGCATATCCGGTATCTGCGGAAAAAATGCTCTTTGCGGCAGGAAAAGTTATCACAAATTCCATGTCCGGTGTCTACGGTGGGTTGACAGTGGGTGCTCTCGGTATCTCCAATAACATCGGTGGCTTGACAACGGGCTGGCATGCTGGTATGCTAGATGGAGCATCTGCCCTCATCAGTCAGAACCGAGGCGCAGGTCATCATCGCCGTACATTGCAGCTGTACTACCGCTTGATCGCCATCGATATGGCCATCGGTGTTGTAGGACTTGCGCTGGTTGCCACAACGCTTCCTTGGCTGGCGGAGGTGTTTGCCCGTTCCGAGGAGGCCTACGATCCGGAATTTTGCCAGATGATCATTTCCATCCATCAATGGGAGATGCTGGGCTATATCACCCTGGGCTTTAATTCAGCCACCTTGGCTCTGCTTTTGGGCTATGGCTATACTAAGTTGACACTGCTTCTGAATGTGGCACGTGTCTTTGTGTTCCGGGTTCCAGTGCTATGGGCATTCCAAAACTTTACCAGTTTGGGTGCTGAGGCCGTGGGAATGACCATGATGATTAGTAATGTTTGCGCTGGATTGTCGGCATTGGCGGTTGCCATCCCTGTAGTCTGCCGTATCCACCGCATGAGTGACTTAAAATAATAATAACGGAGGAATGAACCATGACCCCTTTCATGAACGCTGATTTTCTGCTGAAGAGCGAAACTGCAAAGAAACTCTATCATGAGCATGCCGCGCAGGTGCCGGTGATCGACTATCACTGCCACATCAATCCCCAGGAAATTTACGAGGACAAGCGCTACGAGTCCATCACCCAGGTTTGGCTGGGCGGTGACCATTA
>JAGCMI010000068.1 GCA_017646545.1 Oscillospiraceae bacterium
AGGCTTCAGCTCCATGGGACATACATCCACGCAACGGCCGCACTTGATGCACTCGTTGGGCTCAGCGCAATCGGTGTCGATGGCGATGATGCCGTTGCTGCCCTTCATAATGGGGGTATCCAGAGTGGTCTGGGGGAAGCCCATCATGGGACCGCCGGCCTTCACCAGAACATCCTCAGCGGAGATGCCACCGCAAGCCTCTATCAGAGCTGCAGCGGGGGTACCAATGCGAACGATGAAGTTGGTGGGGTTGGGGATGTACTTACCGGTGACGGTGGTCACACGCTCGATCAGAGGCATGCCGGTCTTGATGGCGTCGGCGATTGCCTTGACGGTGGACACGTTGCTGACGCATGCGCCCACATCAGCGGGCAGCTTGCCGCTGGGAACACTACGGCCCATGGCGCGCTTGATCAGCATCTTTTCACCACCCTGGGGATACTGGGTGGCAACTTCCAGCACTTCGATGCCTTCGTATGCGGCTGCCTTTTCACGCAGCAGAGCGATGGCGTCGGGCTTGTTCTCTTCAATGACGATGATACCCTTGGGGGCAGCAACGGTCTTCATTTCAGCCAGCAGGCCGAAGATGATGTCGTCAGCATACTCCAGCAGAACACGATGGTCGGCGGTCAGCATGGGCTCGCACTCACAGGCGTTGACCAGGACGGCCTCGATGGGCTTGCCGGGATTCAGCTTCACATAGGTGGGGAAGCCTGCGCCGCCCATACCCACGATACCGGCATTCTTCACGATGTCGATGATCTCGGCGGGGGTCAGCTCCTCCAGGGACTTGTTGGGCTGCACGGACTCGTGGACAACACCCTTGAAGTCATTCTCCACAACCACGCTCAGGCAGGTGCCGCGGGTGGCATGGGGGCGGTCCTCAATGGCGATGACGGTACCGCTGATGGAGGAATGGATGGGGGCGGAGATGAAACCGGCCTGCTCGCCGATCTTCTGGCCCACCTTCACGTAGTCGCCCACATTGACGCAGGCGGTGGCGGGAGCGCCCAGATGCATGGACAGGGGGAATACGGCAACCTTGGGCTCGGGGAAGCGGACCAGGGCCTTGTGCTCGGTGGGTTCCTTGCCCTCAACGGGGTGAACGCCGCCGTACCAGCCTTCGAAACGCTGTTCCCGGATAGCCTTGACGTAGTCGTTAATGACCTTGAAATTGACCTTGGAGTAGTCGCGGATCTGGACGGGCTGAGCCTTCAGCTCCTCCAGACGGCCCTGCTTTTCAAGTCTTTCCTGGATCTTCTGCCAGGCGCAGTCCTTGTCGGGGCTGACCTCGCACTTGCCGTCCTTGGCGCCGCCGCACTGGCCGTTGATCAGACCCTTGGAGCAGTCCACGATGGGGCAGATGCCGCCGGTGATGTTCAGATAGCACTGGGCGCAGGCATCACAGGACTTCTTGGTCAGAGCCATGCCGTGATGACCGGTGTAGTTCAGAGAATTGCAAACGGCGAACACGGGAATGTCCACCAGGGCAGCCAGGGACTGAACGCCCAGGCCGCAGGAGAGAACCATGATATTTTCGGTGTTCTCGGGGATCAGATCTGCCAGGACCTTGGCAGTCTGGGTCTTGTTGCACAGGAAATCAATGGATACGCTGCCGGTGACGGTCTTGCCGTTGCTCTCAGCCAGCTGCACAAAGGCTTCGCGATCAGGCTCGGTCAGGGACTCGAATTCCTTGAAGCACTTGTTGCAGGCGATGACAAACAGGTTGTCCAGACCGTTCAGGAGGTCGAGAAGCTCACTTTCGGCTTTCAGCGCATACTTGGTATAGTTTTCCAATTGCTCACCTTCCTTACTGGTTTGTAAATCATCCGTCGGAGTGCCCAGGCTCCAACGGAAAAAATAGAAAATAGCAGCAGATTGCCCTTTTTAAAACTGCTCAACTTACTATAGCATATTTCGCCCTGTTATGCTAGCGGTTTCTGCAAATAATAACCAGGTTTTGGCATTTGTTTGGTTTGTTTCGGTACGGACAGGGGGGAGCGGTGCATTCTGCACAAATGCCGTTTTAGGAAGAACTTACAAAATATGGCTTTTCCAATAAATAAAGGTTGAATTTCCCGACAGTTTGTGCTACGATAGATTCGTGTCAATATGGGTATGGTCTGCCCATACAGACACCAGCAATTTCCACTATTTTAAGGAGAACCGACTATGCCTTATACCATTGCAGTAGCCGGCAAGGGCGGCGTGGGTAAGACCACCACCTGCGGCATGCTGATCGATTATCTGTGCAAGAAGCGCCGTGGCCCCGTCCTGGTGGTTGACGCCGATGCAAACTCCAATCTGAACGAAGTTCTGGGCGTAGAGGTGGAGACCTCTCTGGGCCAGATTCGTGAGGAAATGGCGCAGGCAGAGCTGAAGGGCACAATTCCCGCCGGCATGACCAAAGCCGACTATGCGGAGTTCAAGTTCAATTCCGCTATCGTTGAGGAAGATGACTTCGATATGCTGGTCATGGGCCGCACCCAGGGCAAAGGCTGCTATTGCTATGTCAATGGCGTTCTGAAGACCCAGGTGGATAAATACGCAAAGAACTATCAGTACATCGTTATGGACAACGAAGCAGGTCTTGAGCATGTGGCAAGAGGTACGCTTCCCCATGTGGACACCATGCTGCTGATCTCCGATTGCTCCCGCCGGGG
>JAGCMI010000069.1 GCA_017646545.1 Oscillospiraceae bacterium
CCTTGTAGTCGGCGCCGCCGATGGTGCACATCATCAGAACTGCGTCTGCGCCCATGGCCAGAGCGGTCTCGGGGCTGACATGGTTGATGTTGACGTTGCTAAACTCGCTGGCCAGCATGCTGCCGTTGCAGGAAGAACGCAGGATCAGCTTCTTATTCAGCAGGCCACCCTCGGCAAACTCGTTGGCCAGGCCGACATTGGCGATGAAGCCGTCAGCACGGGAATTTTCCAGGCTGCGCAGCAGCTGACGGGGACGCTCCAGGCCGTCGACCATACCGGTCTGGGCCAGGTCCATAGCCATGACGAACAGCTTACCATTGTGGGAGAACAGTCTCTCGGTATTACGCTTCAAACCATACATAATCAGTTACCTCACTTTTTATTTTTAATCAAATCACGGATTTTGCACATGGCAAAATAAACTACAAAGCTGACGATGAAGGACACAACGCTCTGGCCCTGCTTCAGAGTCAGACCCAGAATCATGCCCACCGCCCAGGGGATAAAGGGCACCCAGTCGAACTTGATCATCTTGGAAAAATCGGAGGTGCACTCCTTCAAGCCGCCCAGGGCATAATATTTGCACAGATAGATGCCGAGCAGCGGTGCATACAGACAGCCCAGCACATTCAAAATGGGGTACATATAATCCATAATGCCGGCAATGGCAATGATGGCTGCGCCAACACCGCCCACCACCAGGGGGATCCAGCTCTTGATACCGTCACCCAGCACCACGCCTGCGGCCAGGCCGAAGGAGTAGAAGCTGCGGTCGTTGAAGGTCCAGCTGCACAGCAGGACGATCAGCAGCACCAAAATCTGGGGAATGCCGCCAGCGGTGAAACCGCGGACCATGCTGTACTCAGGGCCGCAAACCATGGCGAACACGCCACCGGCCAGCATCATCACAGCATTGAAGAAACCGTAACCCACAAAGGTGCCAACGGTCATATCCTTGGTTGCCCGGACATTGCAGGTAAAGTCGGAGAAAATGGGGATCACGGAGATCCAGGTCAGCACCACGAACACGGCGCTGTCCAGCAGGGAGAGGGTGCTTTCTGCGGGGCTGGAGGCCAGCTCCAGAGTGCCCTTGCCGAAACCGCGGATGCAAACCACCACCACGGTGACCAGCACCAGAATCAGCACGATGGGCGCCTGAATATAGCCGCTTTGCTCCATGCCCTTAACGCCGCGGATGGCGCTGATGACGGAAATGGCGCAAATGACAACGATGACGATCCAGCTGGGAACAGCGGGGAAAATGTCACGGACGCTGGAAGCGGCAATGTCACTCATCCATGCCACCCAGATGATACCGGCGGGCAGCAGGAACAGATTCATCACACGGGCGCCCACCTGACCGAAGATGTTGCCGTACTGCACGGCGGTGGGGATGCGCATCTTCAGACCCACATAGCCGCTGACGCACAGCAGCAGGCTCAGCAGAGCGCTGCCCAGGATCACACCCAGGACGAAGGTCTTCCAGTCAGTCATCCAGAACAGCTCTGCACCGAAGGAGAGGCTCATGATCTGCACAACGAAGCTGGCGATGACCACACCGAAGGAGAGCCAGTTCTGATTGCCGGACTCCAGTTTCTGGAAAATGGATTCTTTCTTCAAAACAACATCTCCTTACTTCTTAAACTTGGTCAGATCCTGCTGGGGCAGCAGGGTGGGCACGGAGATTTCAAAGGAACCGCCGGAGATGCCCAGCAGCTGGCAAACCAGAGGCGCAATGCTGCGCAGGTCGGTCATTTCAATGCCTGCGCCTGCGGGGATACCTGCGCCCACCATGATCATGGGGATGGTCATGTCGCTCTCGTCCAGAGAACCGTGCTGACCGTGGTACTGTTCCACCATGGGCTGGGGCAGGAAGATATAGCCTGCCTCGGTGTTGAGGATCAGGTCAGGACCGTCAACGGAGTCAACGCTCAGCTCCTTTGCCCGGTCGGAGCCACGCTCGATAATCTCTGCCACACCTTCCACATTGCTGAAGAAATCGATGACAGACTGCTTGTCGGTGCCGTTGAGCCAGATGTAACCGGTACGGCCGTCGATGGCAGCGCCTGCTTCGGGGAAGTTCATCATGGTCAGAACATTGAGGTTGATACCGCTCTTGTCATTTTCCGTGTCGGTTACGGTCATGCCGTGGTCAGCCACGATGATCAGCGTGGTATTTTCCAGCATGCCGGATTTTTTCATTTTGTTATACATCTTGCCCAGCGCCTTGTCGATGCGTTCCACAGCGGTCTTAAGTTCCTTGGAATCAGGACCGAAACGGTGACCCACATAGTCAGCGGACTGGACATTCACCAGAGTTAGATTGGGTTCTTCCCGCTCCAAAACGGTGTACAGAGATTCAAAGACCCAGTCTGCCAGCTCCAGATTCATTTCGTAGTAGGCCTGGTTGTCGTCCTCGGCTTCGCTCAGATCGGGGGCATCGCCCAGATAATCCAATCGATTGACATTGCTGGTACCCACATCGCAGTCCTTGGAGAAGAGGGTGACCAGATTGTTCTTGCCGGATACCACAGCGGTCTTCAGACCCTGTGCCTTGGCCAGTTCGAAAATGGTGGTGCTGTTGAGCATTTCGGGTTCTTTGCTTTTGATGGTGGTGCTGAGGCTGCCTTCTGCCAGACGCACATTACCCACAATGCCGTGAACGCCGGCACTGACACCGATCATAATGGTGGCATGGTTGGTCAGCGTATGGGAAGGGTAGACGCACTGGGCGTCCAGACGGGCAGCGCCATCCTTGGCGATCTTGGCCAGATTGGAATTGGAGCCAAGCTCGTTGAGGTATGCACTGGAGAGTGCATCCAGAACCAGAATGACCACCCGCTGAGAGGAGCCAAGCTCCGTACTGGCAGGTGCAGAGGGGGCGCAGCCTGCCAAAAGTGCCAGCATCATCGCCAGCACGGTAAGCAATACGATGGTTTTTTTCATCTTGTTTCCCTCCAGGAATCTGAGTTTTCATTGTAGCCCCGTTTCCGGGGCTACAACGATGCCTCAGGCAATACATATAAGAGTTAAAAACGGTTTACTGCGTGTGAACAAGTGAATGCGAGAGTTGAGAAATTACTTGACGAACTCGACCTCGTTGACATACCACTGCCAAGCGTACATGTCGTAAGTATCGTTCAGCTCGGGATGCTCGGTAGCGGGGAAGACCATCTTGATGGGGCCGCCAGCGTCAGCGGGGATAGCCTTGCCGCCAACATAGCCGTCGGTGATCATGATGTCGTAAGCCTTTGCGTCGGCAGCGGAGACCTCAGCGGTCCAGCCGTCGGAAGACTTAACGATGACCTTGGTGCAGTCGGTAGCACCGGCCAGTTCCATCAGCTTAGCCAGGGTGACGCCGGTGAACTCGTATTCCTTGCTGGAACCCAGGGAGACGTCAGCGGTCTTGACCTGAGATCTCAGGGGCTCCCACTGGCCGTTGGTGACATCAATGGTGGTGCCATTGTAGACCAGCTTCAAGCCGATGGGGGTGTCGTTGCCTTCGGTGGGGACGGGCTCGCCGCAAGCGGCCAGAACGCCCAGGCACAGTGCCAGGATACATGCGATTGCGATAAACTTCTTCATTTTTAGTTCCTCCAGTTTTGTTAGTTTTTATGTTTATATGTATTGCTTACAAAATGTTGGAAGGATGCGGCTCTTTCCCGGAAATTGACGGCATTTACCTGCTCAATTTCACGGATCAGATCCATATCCAGTTTGTTTGTGCCGCTGTAGGCACCGCACAGCGCGCCGGCCAGAGCACCGATGGTGTCGGTGTCACCGCCCAGGTTGGCAGCCATACGAATGGCTTTCATGGGATCACCTTCGCAGCGTGCAAACAGCGTCAGCACCACAGCCACGGTTTCCTCGCACTGCAGGGTATACTCAATGCGGCGGAACACTTCTGCCAGGAAAGCTTCGTCGCTTTCGGTATCGGCAGACAGCTGCATAAATTCCTCCAGCAGCGGCAGCATGCGGCTTTCGCCCTTGTGATAGCCCTGCTTTTCAGCGATCACAGCACCCGCGCGGGCAGCTTCCAGCACGCTTTCAATGGTACTATTATCCTTCAAAGCTTCTGCCACAGCGGCAGCGACAGCGCCGGCACCGGCCATGGCCAGATTGCTGCCATGGGTGGGCAGGCACAGCACAGCTGCATCCCGGGCAGCCTGCTGCGGATCACCGGCATTGAGGATGCCGATGGGGGTGATGCGCATGGCGGCACCGTTGGTGGTACCTTCCTTGCCGGCTTCGATGGGATCCATGCCGGCAAAAATGGCTTCCAGACCCTTCTTGCTGGTGGGGCCTAAGTAGCTCTTGTTGAACACATCATACTTTTCCACCCAGGTGCGCAGAGCACTGACGGCAGTTTCCAGACCCATTCCGCCACAGCGGATGATGGCATCCATCACTTCCAGAGTCAGTTCTGTGTCATCGGTGAACTGAGCGCGAACCATGTCTGCATGGTGATAATGCTTCACATGGGGTTCCAGCAGAGTGTCCACATAGCCGTAGAACTCCCGGATCTCTTCCGGAGGCTGGAATTCCGTGGGCATGCCCATGCTGTCGCCCAGGGCCAGACCGCAGAGGGTGGCCAGCACCCGGTCGTCAAGACCAGGGCGGTTCAGCCGCTGCCAAACCGGCTCCATCTGCTCTGCAGTGGGCATGGAAGAGCGGGCGCCCATGGCCTGGACAGCGGTGGCAGCGCAGGCAGCGGCATAACGCAGTGCCTGCTCAGTGCTCCAGCCAAGGCTCATGGCATGCAGGAAACCGGCGGTAAAGGTATCACCGGCACCGGTGGTGTCCACCGCCTTCACGGGGAAGGCGGGAGCGCGGCAGCAGCCGTCGGTGCGGTAGCAGCCGGCACCGTTCTTGCCCTCGGTCAGAATCAGATTCTTCACACCGGCAGACAGTAGCTTTTCGATGGCGGCTTCCTTGGTGTCGCAGCCGGAGAGCATCAGTGCTTCCGGCAGATTCACCAGCAGGTAATCCGTTTCTGCCAGTACCACGCCCAAATACTCCAAGCCATAGCTGCACATAATGCCGCCGGGGCCAAAGAATACGGTGGCACCGTGACGGTGGGCCAGCTTTGCAGCTTCCACGCCCACTTCGTCAAAGGTTTCGCCAATGTACAGACCCTCCACGCCCTCGAAGGAGGCGGGGTCGATCTCGCTCCAGGTTTCATACAGGGTGTTGCCGCCCAAGGAGTAGATCACGCGCTCACCGTCTTCATCCACGGCGATGAAGGCACCGCCGGAGGCGTTGCCCGGTTCGATCTTCAAATTGGCGGTGTCCACCTTGTCCTGGTGGAAACTATCTACGATCACTTTGCCGTTGGCGTCGTCGCCGGCCTTGCCGAAGAAGGCAACGGTTTCGCCCAAACGGGCAAGACCTACGGCAATGTTGGCGGTGGAACCGCCGGGATATTGCTCAATGGAAAGGGGATAAACGATTTCGTCAGCTTTAGGAAGATGGGGCACCTTTACGATGGTGTCAACAGCAGCGGCGCCCATGGTGATCCATTTTGCCACGCTTTTTCCCCCTTATTACATGATGCCGAAGCCCCACAGAGCCACAGCGGCCATCATCAGGGCGATCAGAGCGGCTTCAATGACCAGAATCGCCACCACAGCGGGGGTAATGCTGGCGGGCTTGACGAACTTATTCTTGTTGCCGGAGCCGAAAGCTCTTGCTTCCATGGCCAGAGCGATCTGGTCACTGATTTCCAGCGCGTTACTCAGCAGGGGGGTGACGATGGGAACGATCTTCTTAACGCGATCCATCATCTTGCCCTTGTCCAGCTCCATGCCGCGGGTCTTCTGTGCATCCATCAGATTGAACAGCTGCTGCTGGATCTGGGGGATGAAGCGCCATGCGGTGGAGAAGATGAACACGAAGTGCTTGGAAGCGAAGGGGACATGGTTGAGCATCTGGATGATCTCAGCGGGGTCAACGGTGAAGCCCAGAATACCCACAGCGATAACCACCAGATAGATTTTCAAGCTGGATGCGTAGCCGTAGAGCAGGCCGTGCAGGGTGAAGGGCCAGCGCTTGCCGGGCAGTGCGTAGAACAGGATGTAGTTGGGGTACTTGTCCTGGCTGACCAGGCTGGGATCCAGGGAGAAGCCCTGAATGACGACGATCAGCAGGGATGCAAAGAAAGCCATCTTCAGGAACCAGCCGATCTGCTTCCAGGGGAACTTGCAGGCAAAGCCCAGCGCCACCAGACCGATGGTGGCCAAGGTGATGACGATGGGGTCGGTCCATACGATGGAGGCGATGACCACGCCAAGCACAAACATCAAAGAGATACGGGGATTGAGCTTGTGCAGGAAAGTATCGAGTTTTCTGTAATCAACTAACATTTTGTTATACCTCCCGTCACATTACCTGCTTGAACAGGTCGAAGAATTCCTCAACAGAGGTCACATCATCGGGCATATAGGGCAGAGCCTGGGCAATGGCGGTGACATCCGTGGGCTGTACATATGCGGTAGCCAGCACATCGGGCTGGGCAAAGACTTCAGCGGGGGTGCCGTCCAGCAGGACCTTGCCGTGGCGCATAGCCAGGACACGGTTACAGTAGCTGCAGACGATCTCCATGTTGTGGGTGATGATGATAACGGTCTTGCCGGCATCATTGATCTTCTTCAGCAGATCCATGATCCAGATGGTTTCTCTCCAGTCCTGACCGGTGGTGGGCTCGTCGACGATGACGATGTCGGGATCCATGGCGATGATGGAGCCCATGGTCAGACGCTGACGCTCGCCCTTACTGAGGTACTTGGACCAAACCTTGCGGTACTGCTGCAGACCCACATCCTGCATGATCTGCTCGATCTGCTCCTTGGTCTGCTCGGTCAGACGGTTCAGGTTCTCAGCACCGAAATACAGTTCTTCTTCCACGCTGTCCTTAAAGATCTGCTCGTCGGGGTTCTGGAAGCAGTAGCCCACAGTACCGGACAGCTCAGCAACACTCTTGGTAGCCACATCGATGCCAGCCACCTTGATGGTGCCGCTGGTGGGCTTCAGCAGGCCGATGATGCTGCGGCACAGGGTGGTCTTACCGGCGCCGTTCTGGCCGATGATGGCCACGAAGTCGCCCTTCTTGAACTGCAGATTCACATGATCCACCTGGTTGGAGTCGCCCAGATAGGAGAAGACAAGGTCGTTGACATCGATGGCAACTTCGCCGGCTTCCACGGGCTTCTTCTCCACCACGGGACGGTTCAGTTCCTTCTTGGGCTGCATCTTCTGCAGATTTTCGATCAGCTGGTCGGGGATCAGGCAGACATCGTTGATGTAGCCGGCATCCTTCAGCTTCATGCTCAGCTCAATGCTCTGGGGCACATTCAGACCCAGTTCGTTCAGACGGTCAACCTGGGAGAAGACTTCGTTGACGCTGCCCTGCATGACGATGGAGCCGCGGTCCATGACGATGACCTTGTCAGCGTGACGGACGACCTCGCTCATGACATGCTCCACCAGAATGACGGTGATGCCGTAGGTCTTGTTGATTTCCTTGACCAGGGAGAAGATATTCTTCTTACCGATGGGGTCCAGCATGGAGGTGGGCTCGTCGCAGACGATGATCTTGGGCAGCATGGCGTAGATGCCGGAGATGGCAACGCTCTGCTTCTGACCGCCGGAGAGCTCCATGGGCTTGCGGTTCAGCAGGTGCTCCAGGTTCAGTTCCTGAACGCTGCGGTTGACGCGCTTCATGCACTCTTCGTAGTTGTAACCCAGGTTGGTGGCACCGAA
>JAGCMI010000070.1 GCA_017646545.1 Oscillospiraceae bacterium
ACTATGAGTCTGTAAAGATGCCCAGAAAATATTTGGTGGAACAGATTATGGATCGCCGGGCAGCCTGTATGGTCTATCAGGGCAAGAATTATACCGATCGGTCAGCCTACGATTATTTTATGAATAGCCGGGAGCGTCAGCTCATGCACGAGGAAAACCGCCGGGAGCTGGAATTCCTGCTGGGCATGCTGGCGCAAAAGGGCGAAAAGCGGACCTTCTCCTATATCCGCCGCAATGTTTTGAAGGGAAATCCCTTCCAATGGGAGACGGAAACGGAATAAAATCTCTCTTTTTGGGAAAGGTAATATCGGACAAAGAAATTTTTTAAAAAAACAGGAAAAAACTTCTTGACTTTTTCCGTAAGATGGGTATAATAATATCCGCATAGAGGATTTGTGTAACGGTAGCACACCGGACTCTGACTCCGTTTGCGGGGGTTCGAATCCCTCATCCTCTGCCAAAAAATCACCAACCACATCCGTGGTTGGTGATTTTTTATCATCGGATGGGATTCGAAGAGGACGGCCGAGCGAAACGAGGCAAAAAAGTGTCCGGTGGACACTTTTTTAGTCCGGGGGAGAATCCATGTCCTTGTGAACGCACCCGGATGGGTGTGGGCGCAAGGACATTTTGTCATTAGCTTTCCCTCATCCTCTGCCACCATTTCTTGCATTTGTCATTTAAGAGTGATATAATTATAAACAACCATTGTACCAAAACTTGTCGAAGGAGTCATTTATGAAGCGTTCTGAAATCAACAAGGCGCTGAAGGAACTGGAGGCCATGTGCCAAAAGTATCACTGTTATCTGCCCCCCTTCTGCCATTTTACCCCTGCCCAGTGGGAAAACATGGGCCACGAATACGATGAAGTGCGGGATTGCTGCCTAGGTTGGGACATCACCGACTATGGCATGGGCGGTTTCGACAAGATGGGCTTTTCCCTCATCACCATCCGCAACGGCAGTCAGCTGCAGCCCCAGAAATATCCCAAGGTCTATGCAGAAAAACTGCTGTTTTTGAAGGAGGGCCAGTACTCCCCCAACCATTTCCATTGGTTCAAAACCGAGGACATCATCAATCGCGGCGGCGGCAATGTGCTGATTCGCGTCTACAATTCCCTGCCCGATGAATCGGTGGACTATGAATCCGAGGTCACCGTCCATACCGACGGTCGGACCTACACCGTTCCTGCCGGTACCCAGATCCGTCTGACACCCGGTGAGAGCATCTTCATTCAGCAGTATCTGTACCACGATTTTGTGGTGGAGCCGGGCACCGGTGATGTGCTGCTGGGAGAAGTGAGTCAGTGCAACGATGATGCCAACGACAACCGCTTCCATCCCCCCATGGGTCGTTTCCCCGCCATCGAGGAGGACGAGGCCCCCTATCGTCTGCTGTGCACCGAATATCCCAAAGCAAAGTGAGGATGAGCCAAATGGATGTTGTAGCATTGGGCGAACTGCTCATTGATTTTACCTGCCAAAGTGTGGATGAGCAAGGCTATCCCACCATGGCAGCCCACCCCGGTGGCGCACCTGCCAATTTTCTGGCAGCTTTAAGTAAATTCGGCGCCAAGACCGCATTGCTGGGCAAAGTGGGCACCGATGCCTTCGGCAAATTGCTCACCGCCACGCTGCAGCAGGCAGGCATTGAAACCAAGGGTTTGGTCTCCTCCGATGATGTATTCACCACCCTTGCTTTTGTCACGCTGGATAACCGGGGCGACCGGGAGTTTTCCTTCTCCCGCAAGCCCGGCGCAGATACCTGCCTCCGCTTTGAAGAACTGGATCTATCCCTCATTGACAAGGCAAAGGTATTTCATTTCGGCACCCTATCTTTGACCGACGAGCCTGCCCGCACCGCCACCTACCGCGCGGTGGCGTATGCCAAAGCAAGAGGCAAGCTTATTACATACGATCCCAATTTGCGAAAACCCTTGTGGCAGGATTTAGATACTTGCAAGGCGCAGATGCTGTGGGGTCTGCAGCAGGCGGATGTGGTAAAAATCAGCGACGAAGAAGTCCGGTTTCTCTTTGGTCTGGGTGTGCAGGAAGGCGCAGCACATATCCTTTCCAACTACGGTGTCAAGCTGGTATTCGTTACCTGCGGCGCAGAGGGCTGCTGGTATCAAAATGCCCTTTGCTGCGGTCATGTGCCCAGCCTGCAGGGCATCCGCCCCATCGACACCACCGGCGCCGGGGATGTTTTCGGCGGCAGCGCAGTTTGGAAGCTGCTGCAGCTGCAGAAATCTCCCGAAACTTTGTGCAAAGAAGAACTGGATGCGGTGGTAAGCTTTGCCTGCACCGCTGCCGGTCTTTCCACCTTGAAGCATGGCGGCATCAGCAGCGTCCCCAGTTACGAAGAAGTATTGCAGCATCTTTCCTGCATACCATAAGCCTATCCAAAACTGCTCACGGTGACATCGGCCGTGGGCAGTTTTTATTCCCGGACAACGATTTTGTAGACATTTTCTTTGATCCATGCTATAATGTGATAAAATGCGAGAAAAGCGAGGTTTTTTCTATGCCGAAGATTACATTCCAAATTGAAGGCGCTGCCTCCGTCATCATTGAAGCCCAAATCGGTGACAATCTGCTGGAACTGGCGCGCCGCGCCAATGTGGCCATCGACGCCCCCTGCTCCGGCAACGGCTCCTGCGGCAAGTGCCGTGTGAAACTGCTGGAAGGCCAGGTGGACACCATCCCCAGCCGCCACATCTCTGAAGAAGAATTCGCTGCCGGCTGGCGCTTGAGCTGTAACTGCAAGGTACTGGGCGACTGCACCGTATTCGTGCCGGATATTGCCTCTGCCTACCAGAGCCGCATGAAAACTGCCGACCTCAGCAGCCCCAAGGAAGTGGCCATCTTTGAAGAGTGCCAGGCACAGCTGAAGGAAAGCGGCATTTGTTTTGAGAATCCCTTCCGCGCCGTGAATATCACCATGGCAGAACCCACTCTGGACGACACCATGCCCGACATTGAGCGCTTTACCTGGGCGCTGCAGGGGGAACTTGGTGTGGAAAAGGTGGAAGTTCCCTTCTGCGTCATGGTAAAACTGGCCCACACCCTGCGTGAATTTGGCTGGACTGTATGCGTCAAGGGTCAGCTGATGGGCAGCACTTTCCGCTGCATGGAAGTCTGCGACCCTGCCGACACCGCCATCGTCGGCTGCGCCATCGATATTGGCACCACCACCGTCACCATGGTGCTGGTGGATCTGACAAACGGCAAGATTCTGGCCAAGGGTTCCTCCGGCAACGGCCAGATTCGTTACGGTGCGGATGTGATCAACAGAATCATCGAGCAGGGTCGTCCCGGCGGCAAGAAAAAGCTGCAGGACGCTATTGTAAAGGAAACCCTGACGCCCATCATTGCCAATCTGTGCAAGAGCGCCAATATTAATGCCAAGAGCATCCTGCGGCTGTGCGTGGCCGCCAACACCACCATGAACCATCTGTTTGTGGGTGTGGATGCAGAATCTGTGCGTATGGAGCCTTACATCCCCAGCTTCTTTGGCTGGGAAGGTCTGCTGGCTGGCGATTTGAAGTTGCCTGCCAATCCCCTAGCCCCCGTGCTGATCGCCCCCAACATCGGCTCCTATGTGGGCGGTGACATCACTGCCGGCACTTTGGCTGCCGGTCTGTAGGATAAGGACGAAATGAGTCTGTTCATCGACCTGGGTACCAATGGTGAGTTGGTATTCGGCAACCGGGATTTCCTCATGAGCTGCGCCTGCTCCGCCGGTCCTGCCTTTGAAGGCGGTGACATTTCCTGCGGTATGCGCGCCACCGATGGTGCTGTGGAAGCCTGCGTTATTGATAAGGAAACCATGGAACCCAGCTTTACCGTGGTGGGTGACGAGGGTCAGCGGATCGTTGGTATCTGCGGCAGCGGCATCATCGACATCATCGCGGAATTGTTCCGCTGCGGCATCATCAATGCCAAGGGTCTGTTCCAGCGAGAGGGCAAGCGGGTCAAGCGGGATCAGCATGGTATGGGCCGCTATGTGCTGGCCTTTGCCGAGGAAAGCGAAACCGGCCGCGAAATCTCCATCAACGAGGTGGATATCGACAACTTCATCCGTGCCAAGGGCGCGATTTTCTCCGCCATTGACACACTGCTCAAATCCGTGGACATGGAAGTGGAAATGATCGACCATGTGTATGTGGCCGGTGGCATCGGCAGCGGCATCAACATGAAGAACGCTGTAAGCATCGGCATGCTGCCGGATGTGGATCTTCAGAAGTACAGCTACATCGGCAACTCCTCTCTCACCGGCGCTTATGCCATGGTGCTGGGTGACGAGGCTAACGCAAAATGCACCGAAGTGGGCGCGAATATGACCTATCTGGAGCTGTCCACCTACCCCGGCTATATGGATTCCTTCGTGGCTGCCTGCTTCATTCCCCATACCGATCGGAGTTTGTTCCCCAACAGTTTACAGGAGGCTTAATATGCTGAATTTAACCCACCATATTGCTATTATTTGTTCCAATTACGAAAAGTCCATGGATTTCTATGTGAAAAAGTTGGGCTTTTCCGTGATTCGCGCGGTAGAACGTCCCCAGCAAAATGATATGCTGATTATGCTGCAACAAGGGCAGACCGTACTGGAGCTGTTCATCCGATCCGATGCCCCCACCCGCCCCACCGATCCCGAGGCACTAGGCCTGCGCCATCTGGCCTTCCATGTGGAAAATATCGATCCTGCCGTGGCATGGCTGAACGAGCGAGGCATTGAAACCGAACCTGTCCGGGAGGACAAGATCAACGGCGGCCGCTTCACCTTCTTCAATGACCCCGACGGCCTGCCCCTGGAATTACACGAGTAACGAGGAAACACTATGCAAATTGAAAATCATAAAGAAGAAGTTCCCTTCTCCCATTATGAGGAGCAGTTCCGGGCGCTGAACCCCACCGAAGCCGTTGCGCGAATGGGCGCAAAATGGGACGG
>JAGCMI010000071.1 GCA_017646545.1 Oscillospiraceae bacterium
CAGCCCCTATTTTTATCTTCCGGAGGAGGAATGGTTATGGCCCAATATATCATGGCGCTGGATTCCGGCACCACATCCAACCGCTGTATCTTGTTTGATCAAAAGGGAAGGGTGTGTAGTGTCGTCCAAAAGGAATTTACCCAGATTTTCCCCCAGCCGGGCTGGGTGGAGCATGATGCTGACGAAATTTTCACCACGCAACTGGAAGTTGCGCAGATGGCGTTGCGAAATATTGGCGCTACCGCAGCGGATATTGCCGCCATCGGCATTACAAATCAGCGGGAAACCACCATCGTATGGGATAAAAACACCGGTCGTCCCATCCATAATGCCATCGTCTGGCAATGCCGTCGTACCACGCCCTTGTGTCAGCAGCTGCGGCAGGAGGGGTGGGTTGATGCCATTCGCCAAAAGACCGGCCTTGTGATCGATCCCTATTTCTCGGCAACCAAAATTGCCTGGCTGCTGGAACAGGTTCCCGGTGCACGTCAACGGGCAGAGCGGGGAGAGCTGCTTTTTGGCACCGTGGAAACCTGGCTGATCTGGAAACTGACGGGGGGCACGGTCCATGTTACTGACTATTCCAATGCTTCCCGTACCATGCTCTTTAACATCCACGATCTGTGCTGGGATGAGGAGATCCTAACCCGGCTGCAGATTCCTGCTTCCATGCTGCCCAAGGCTGTGCCCAGCAGCTGCGTATACGGTATGACGGATGCAGCCTTCTTTGGCGCGCCCATTGCCATTTCTGGTGCGGCAGGGGATCAGCAGGCAGCCCTCTTTGGCCAAACCTGTTTTGCGGCCGGTGAGGCCAAATGCACCTACGGTACCGGTGCTTTCGTGCTGATGAATACGGGCGAGAAGCCCATGTTCTCTCAAAACGGTTTGGTCACCACCATCGCGTGGGGACTAAATGAAAAAGTGTACTACGCCCTGGAAGGTTCCATCTTTGTGGCAGGTGCAGCCATTCAGTGGCTGCGGGACGAGCTGCGCTTCATTGAAAGCGCCTCTGATTCTGAGTATATGGCAAGAAAAGTGCCGGATACCAATGGCTGCTATGTGGTGCCTGCTTTTACCGGTCTGGGCGCGCCGTATTGGGATGCTTACGCCCGGGGTACCATTGTGGGCCTAACCCGTGGTGTCAATAAAAATCATATCATCCGGGCGACTCTGGACTCCATAACCTACCAAACCAACGATGTACTTACCGCCATGGCCAGCGATGCCGGTATCAAACTGGAAAATCTGAAGGTCGACGGCGGCGCTTCTGCCAATAATTACCTGATGCAGACCCAGGCCAATATTTCCAATGCTCCGGTGCTGCGCCCCAAATGCGTGGAGACCACCGCCATGGGTGCGGCATACTTGGCAGGTCTTGCGGTGGGTTACTGGAAGAATGAAGAAGAGATCTGCGCCAATTGGAGCGTGGATCGAACCTTCGATCCGGAAATGGAACCCACGCTTCGCCAGCGGCGGCTTTACGATTGGCAACGGGCTGTGTCCTGCGCTAAGCTCTGGCAGCATGAGGACCCCAACTGCTGATAGAGCCCTACAAAACCGGAAACGCCATAGTTTTCACAGTCTGCCATCAGAGATAGAAGGTCCTCCTGTTTTCGTCGTAGATGGAAGTCGACATACTCATTTTGTAGATCCATCCCATAGCAACAATGGAGTTTTTCATCCTTATGGGGGTAAAAATCCCACTTTTCATCCGCCTGCAACCGCTGGTTGCCTCCTTTGTTGACCCGGATGCGGTAGCTTTCTGTGGCCACTTCCAGCCAGATGGTTCGTTTTTGCCAAGGGTCAAAATATTCCTGCGGCAATGTGGTCAGCGGAATGGGCGGCAAAAATACACCGCAGTCCAGCTCCTCAGCGTAAGCCGGTGTGACCGCTACAGAATAGGGGAGCGCAGCAATTGCCTTGGTGATGGCAAGGGTCTGGGCATTTGCTGACCGCTGAAAATCCAATAAGATCGCCTTGCATTGCAGCTGCTCCATCACTTCCTCCAGCTGTGCAGCTACACGCTGGGGGTCGTGCCCAAATACGGGTGTGCGGTCGTTGACCATCAAAACACTCTCCGGCGGCAACTGCGGGGGCAAATTGGATAAACCGGTTCCATAGGGCGAAAAATGGCAGGCCATCCATGCCAAATGGGGATGATCACTGCCATTTTTATGGAATTCTGCCGCTGTCATGGCAAGATAGAGCACAATTGCCATGGACAAATCCCTCCTTGTGTGCTATAATGTCTTCGTATTGGCTGATATTATTCTATGAAGGAGCCCGTGAGCGTATGTCATTCTCCTTTCTGCCAAGATGGATCACCCCAGCGCTGACAGATATCACACCGGATTTTTTGACCAGCCATGGCATTCATCTTTTGATGATGGATTTTGATAATACCATCGTGCCCTATACCACCAATACCCCCACGCCTCAGATGGAAGCCTGGCTTCGGTCCATGGCGGCATCGGATATCAAGCTGTGTGTGGTATCCAATTCCAAACGGGATCGGGTAAAAGTGTTTTGCCGTCAGTACGGCATAGCTTGTATTACCCATGCCCGGAAACCGTTTTGCCGGGGCATCCGGCAGTGCCTGACTCGCTTCGATGTGTCTGCGGAGCAGGCGGCAATCGTGGGCGACCAGATTTTTACGGACACCTTGGGCGGCAATTGCGCCGGGGTAAAAACCATTCTGGTTCGCGCCATTGACAATCATAACTTTTGGCTGAAAGCCCGCCATGTGCTGGAAAAGCCATTTATTTATGCTGCAAGAAAAAGGAGAATGTAATTTATGAAGAACCTGGAAAAGTACCTGACCCTGCTCGATGGCGAAGTGGACGGCCTGCTGCTGACTTCCCGTTACAGCCGCCATTACGGTGCCGAGTATGACATCGCTGAGGGTGTCGCTGTGGTGTCCAAGAAAGGCTGCCGCTACTTTACCGACAACCGCTATACCGAAGCTGCCGAGAACGGCATCAAGGGTTTTGAAGTGCTGGATGTGG
>JAGCMI010000072.1 GCA_017646545.1 Oscillospiraceae bacterium
CGATGTTCTTATAGATGGCGTTGGCAGTACCTTCGTACCAGCCGGACTTCTTGTCGTGACGCTCGTAGGGAGGCAGAACCTGGGCGCAGGAGTGGGTCTTGTTCAGGCCCCAAGGCTGGCCGTTGCCGATATACTCATTAAGCTCCAGAGGCTGATACTGGGTCAGAATACCCACGGTGTCGATACCGGAGTTGACGCAGTTAGACAGAGGGAAGTCAATGATGCGGTACTTGCCGCCGAAGGGAACTGCAGGCTTGGCAGTTTTCCGGGTCAGGACATGCAAGCGGCTGCCCTGGCCACCGGCCAGCAGCATGGCGATTACGCGTTTTTTCTGAAAATACATGGCTAAAAACTCCTTATGTAGAATGTGGGATACATTTGCTTACAATGGTTATTTTACTTTCTTTTCCCGGGGCTTTTTGCGGAAAATGGTCACGGACATGGGCGGGATATGGAAATTGGCACGATACTTATACTCTCTGAAGGGTCCCTTCTCGGCAACAGATTCAGAAAGCAGGGCGCCGGTACCGCCATATTTCAAATCGTCGGAACTAAAGACCGGCTCATAGACACCGGCGCTGGGCAGACCCAAGGTGTAATCGAAACGATCCACAGGGGTCATATTCAGCACCACGATCAGTTCCTTCTTGGTCTTCGGATCGATACGCCGCCAGGCGAAGATGCTGTTGTCCTGATCATCCGGCTGGATCCATTGGTAGCCGTTCCAGCTGCCATCTTCGATCCACAAGCAGGGGTTGTCCAGATAGAACCGGTTCAGATCCCGGTTGTATTCCAGCATTTTCCGGTGCATATCATAATCCAGCAGCAGCCAGTCCAGACCCTGCTTGAAGTCCCATTCGATGAATTGACCAAACTCGTTGCCCATGAAGCTGAGCTTCTTACCGGGGGCGGTCATCTGATAGCCCCGCAGCAGGCGCAGGTTGGCAAATTTCCAGAAGTAGTCACCGGGCATCTTGTTGATGAGGCTGTACTTACCGTGCACCACTTCATCATGGGACAGCGGCAGGATGAAATTCTCCGAGAAGGCATAGGCCATGGGGAAGGTCATTCTGTCGTGATTGAATTTCCGGTAGACTGGGTCTTCCTTCATATATTTCAGGGTATCGTTCATCCAGCCCATGTTCCACTTAAACAGGAATCCCAGACCGCCATCGTAGGCAGGACCGGTGACCATGGGGAAGGCGTGGCTCTCTTCCGCTGCCATGATGACGCCCTTGCGGACGGCAAAGCAGGCGGTGTTCAGCTGGCGGATGAACTCGATGGCCTCCAAATTTTCACGGCCACCGTACTTATTGGGCCTGTAATTGGGGCGGTTATAGTCCAGATACAGCATGGAACTGACCGCATCCACACGCAGGCCGTCAAAATGGAATTCCTTCAGCCAGTACACCGCGCAGGAAATCAGGAAACTCTTGACCTCCGGACGACCAAAATCGAAAATTCGGGTGGTCCAGTCGGGATGCTCATTCATCTGGGGGTCGGAAAGTTCGTAGCAGCAGGTGCCGTCAAACTCGTAAAGACCATAAATATCCTTGGGGAAATGGGCGGGCACCCAGTCCAGAAGCACACCGATACCAGCTTTGTGCAAGGTATCCACAAATACCTTCAGCTCGTCGGGGGTGCCATAGCGGGCGGTGGGGGCATAGTAATTGGTAACCTGATAACCCCAGCTGGGATCAAAGGGATGGGCTGCCAGAGGCATGACCTCCACATGGGTGTAACCCATATCCTTGACATATTCGGCAAGCAAGGGCGCCACCTCTGCATAGGTATAGCGGCTGCCGTCTTCCTTGCGCTTCCAGGAGCCCATGTGGAATTCGTAGATATTCATGGGGCTCTTCAGCGGATCCTTACGGGCGGCGCGGGCAAACCACAGCGCATCGCTCCACTTGTAATTATTCTGCTGCCAAACCACGCTGGAGGTTTCCGGCACCAGTTGGGTGCGGTAGGCATAGGGGTCGACCTTGTGAACGGTCTGACCGTGCTGTCCAACCACCAGGAACTTATAGGCTTGTCCCAATTGGGCATTGGCGGTCCAGGCTTCCCAAACACCACCAGAGATCTTCTTCATCGGAAGGTCATCTTCATTCCAGAAGTTGAAGTCGCCAACCACAGAAACCCTCTGTGCGTTGGGCGCCCAAACCCGGAACACAAAGCCGGGCTGAGAATCTCTGGTTTCAGGATGGCAACCCATATGCTCAAAGGCATGGGTGGAAGATCCATTGTGGAAATGATAGATAAAATCACTTAGGGGAAGGCTCATTTCGTATCTCCTTTCGTATTTGATCGTTGATACGGGCAGGTACTCCAAATAGCGATACCCGTCCACGAGTATCATACCATATTTCCACCGAATAGCAAAGAGGAAAAATATCTAAAATCTCGCGCCTCTTATGAGCAGTTTGCACAATACCCTCCCCTTTTTTCTGCGCAGCTGTGCCGTATATGACAAAAATTAGCGCTGTAGCGACATGAATTTCAGCGGCTTGGGCAGTAAAATGACGAAAATTTCAATACCCCGCCCGCCTGGAACAGCCCGATAAATTGAAAATTAAAAAGGCCGCAGGGATTTCCTGCGGCCTTTGGTCGTTTTTTCTTAATACATACCACCCTGAGCGGCAGCAGCAGCGGCTGCGGCATCAGCAGCGGGATCGGGCTTGTCGGCCACCAAAGACTCGGTGGTCAGCACGCAGGAAGCGATGGATGCGGCATGCTCCAGAGAGGAACGGGTCACCTTGGTGGGATCCACGATACCGGCGGAGATCATGTCCACATACTCCTCGGTATAGGCATTGTAGCCCCAGCCGATCTTCTTGGAGGAGCGGATCTTCTCATAGACCACGCTGCCGTCCACACCGGCATTCTCCGCGATCTGGCGGATGGGCGCCTGCAGCGCGGTGGCGATGATCTTGGCGCCGGTCTTTTCGTCGCCGCTAAGACCCTTGATCAGATTTTCCACAGCAGCGATGGCATTGACCTGAGCGGTACCGCCGCCGGCCACGATGCCCTCTTCCACAGCAGCGCGGGTTGCGTTCAGCGCATCCTCCACACGCAGCTTCTGCTCCTTCATGGCAACCTCGGTCTGGGCGCCCACCTTGATGACGGCAACACCACCGGAGAGCTTTGCCAGACGCTCCTGCAGCTTCTCACGATCGTAATCGGAGGTAGTGGTGGCAGCAGC
>JAGCMI010000010.1 GCA_017646545.1 Oscillospiraceae bacterium
CACCGCCATTGCGCTGACCAAGCTGGACGGCACCGCCAAGGGCGGCATCGTTATCGCCGTTTCCGATGCACTGCAGATCCCCGTGAAGTTCGTGGGCGTGGGCGAGAAGGCAGACGATCTGATGCCCTTCGAGGCCCGTAACTTCGTGAACACACTGATCCAGTAAGAATTAGGAATTGTGAATTATGAAAGTTGTATTAGCAAGTAAGAATGCGCACAAGCTGGTGGAGATTCGCCAGATCACCGATAAATTCGGTTTTGAACTGATCCTGCAGTCGGAACTGGGCGTGGACATCGATGTGGAAGAGAACGGCTCCACCTTTGAGGAGAATTCCTTCATCAAGGCCGATGCCGTCATGAAGGCCACGGGTCTGCCTGCCATTGCCGATGACAGCGGCATCTGCGTGGATGCCTTAAATGGTGAGCCGGGCATCTATTCCGCCCGTTATGGTTTTGATGATACACTGGATGACCGTGGTCGTCTGCATCTGCTGCTGAAAAATACGGAAAATGTTCCCGATGGCCAGCGGCAGGCACAGTTTGTCTGTGTCATCACCTTCCTCACACCTGATGGCGACTGTGTGCAGGCCAGGGGAGAGATCCACGGTGAGCTTACAAGAGAACCTTATGGCGAAAATGGCTTCGGCTATGATCCCATTTTCTACTATCCGCCCATGGGCAAGACCACGGCTGAAATGACCGCCGAAGAGAAAAACCAGGTCTCCCACCGGGCCAATGCATTAAATCTGTTTTATAAGAAATTGAAGGAGGCAAATTATGCTGACAAGTAAGCAGCGTGCAGAGTACCGTGCCCAGGCCAATGCTCTGGAAACCACGCTGATGGTTGGTAAGGATGGGGTGACCGATGCGGTCATCGCTGAAGCAGAAAATCTGCTCAATGCCAGAGAGCTCGTTAAGGGCAAGGTGCTGGAGTCTGCGCTGATGAGTGCCCGTGAGGTGTCCGATGCCATTTGTGAGGCCACCGGTGCCGACGGCATTTCCTGCGTGGGCAATAAATTCGTGATCTACCGCTTCAGCGAGAAGTGCCAGGAGGCTCGTAATGCCACCGGCCGCGCCAAGCGGAAGGCAACCCCCAAGTCCAAGATGGATCCCGTCCGTAAGGGCGCGAAGGCTCGTCGTGATGCAGCCAAGAAGGTGCGTGAGCAGCGCAACGAGTATTTCCGCCAACAAGCCATTGAAAAGGCCATTGAGCGCAGCAGAGAAAAGCAGCTGCGCAACGAGGACTGATAATACTCTGTCATTGCGAGCCGGTGCGCACACTGGTGTGGAATCCCCTTCAAATTTGGGGGGAGATTGCCCGTCGGTCTGCAGCTTTCTTGAATGACATCAAGCGAAGGGGAGGCAGCGTATGGAAAGAATTGGCATTTTCGGAGGCAGTTTTGACCCACCTCATATTGGGCATATGCAGGCAGCGCAGCAGGCTATTGATTTGCTGCATTTGGACCGTCTGCTGCTGATTCCGGCTGGTGTTGCGCCGCATAAAGCAGCCAGCACGGAAAAAGGGGAGCACCGTCTGCAGATGCTGCGCCTTGCCGCAGGCCAGATGCCCCGTGCGGAGGTTTCCGATTTGGAGATCCTTCGTGGCAATATCAGCTACACTTGCGAAACGGTGCAGCAGATTCGTTCCATGTATCCCCATGCGGAGCTTTTCCTGCTGATGGGCAGCGATATGTTCCTCTCCTTTGACCATTGGAAAAATCCGGAGTTTATTCTGGAACATGCTACCTTAGCGGTATTCTGCCGTGGCACAAAGGGAGAAAAGCCTGCCATTGCCGAGAAAAAAGCGCAAATGCAAGCTTGTGGGCACCGGGTATGTGTGCTTGAAAATGATGTGGTGGATATTTCTTCCACCCAGCTGCGCCGCCTGCTTGCCTTCCAATGCGCCGATGATTTTCTGCCCTGCGGGGTGGGGGAGTACATTCGAGATCATGGACTCTACCAAATTGCTGCAGATTGGAAAAACCTGCCTGAGGACAAGCTGGAGCAGGTGGTCATCAGCCTCTTAAAGCCCAACCGTGTGGCCCATGTGCTGGGCTGCCGGGATACGGCAGTGGAACTGGCTAAGCGCTGGGGCGTGAATGGGCGTGATGCTGCTCGTGCAGCGCTGCTGCACGATGTGACCAAGGCGCTGGACGGTCCGCTGCAGTTGACATTGTGTAACGGCTATGGTAAAGTATTAGACGATTTTTCCATTCGCTATCCCAAGACGCTGCATGCCCTCACCGGCAGTCTGGTGGCGGAACGGATCTTTGGAGAAAATGAAGCGGTGGTGGCGGCAATCGAGTCCCATACCACCGGAAAAGCTGCCATGAATATGTTGGAAAAGATCATCTATGTGGCAGACTATATGGAACCCAACCGGGATTTCCCCGGGGTGGAGCAGCTGCGCCATCTGGCCTTTACAGATATGGATGGTGCGCTGAAACTGGGTTTGGAGATGACCCTGGAACACCTGAAGCGGCAGGGGGCAGAAGTTAGCCCCGCTTCCCGAGAGGCGCTGGAATATCTCCGTGTAAAAGTGTAAATTTTCCTTGAAAGGATAAGATATTATGTTAACTGCAAAAGAAGTCGCCATTCAGGTGACCAAGGCTCTGGACGAGAAGAAGGGCAAGGATATCAAGCTGCTGCGCATCGCTGATGTGTCCTCCCTGGCAGACTATTTCGTAATCTGCACCGGTACTGCCAACACCCATGTCAAAACGCTGTGTGACTATGCTGAGTACACCATGGAGCAGCTGGGCGAGCCCATGCTGGGTCGCGAAGGTCATCGCGGCAACACTTGGGAACTGCTGGACTACGGCTCCGTTGTTGTCCATGTGTTTACCGAGGAAGCCCGTGAGTTCTACAAGCTGGAGCGTCTGTGGGCAGATGGCGAGAATGTTGATTTGAGCAATATTCTGCTGCCGGAGTAATTGATCAGAGGTGAAGTAATATGCCGAACTACGAATATTCCGCCATTGAGAAAAAGTGGCAAAAATATTGGGAGGAGAACAAGACCTTCCACACCGATGTGTGGGATTTCTCCAAGCCCAAGTATTATGTTCTGGATATGTTCCCTTATCCTTCCGGTGTGGGTCTGCATGCCGGCCACCCCGAGGGTTATACCGCAACCGATATCATGTCCCGCATGAAGCGTATGCAGGGCTTCAATGTGCTGCACCCCATGGGTTATGACTCCTTCGGTCTGCCTGCGGAGCAGTACGCTGTGGATACCGGTAACCACCCCAATGGCTTCACCCAGAAGAATATCGCCACCTTCTCCGGTCAGCTGAGGGAACTGGGTTTTGACTATGACTGGTCCAAGATGACCGCCACTTCCGACCCCGAGTTCTATAAGTGGACCCAGTGGATCTTCAAGAAGCTGTGGGAGAAGGGTTACGCCAAGCGCATCGAAATGCCCGTCAACTGGTGTGAAGCACTGGGCACCGTTCTTGCCAATGACGAAGTCATCGATGGCAAGTCCGAGCGTGGCGGCTTCCCCGTTGTGAAGAAGATGATGATGCAGTGGGTCATCGACCAGCCTGCCTTTGCTGAAAAGCTGCTGGAAGGCCTGGATGAGATCGACTGGCCCGAATCCACCAAGGAAATCCAGCGCAACTGGATCGGCAAGTCCACCGGTGTGGAAGTGGACTTCAAACTGGTGGGTGGCGGCGAATTCTCCATTTATACCACCTGTATTGAAACCATCTACGGTATCACCTTTATGGTGCTGGCTCCCGATGGCAAAATTACCGAAAGTCTCTTGGACCGGGTAGAAAACCGGGCAGAGGTGGAGGCTTATATTGCTGAGGCTGCTAAGAAGAGCGAGATTGATCGTACCGATAGCAGCAAGACCAAGACAGGCTGCAGAGTGCAGGGTGTGTATGCCATTAA
>JAGCMI010000011.1 GCA_017646545.1 Oscillospiraceae bacterium
AGATCGTGCGTCAGAATGATATCATTTGCATAGAGGATCTGACACCAAAAAATATGGTACAGAACCACAAGTTAGCGAAATTCATCTCTGACGCATCATGGGGAGAGTTCCGCAAGCAGCTCACCTACAAGGCAGAGTGGTATGGACGGAAGCTGATAACCGTAGACAGGTTCTATGCTTCCAGCCAGACTTGTTCCTGTTGTGGCGAAAAGTGGCCCGGAACGAAAGACCTCAAAGTGCGGCAATGGGTTTGCCCGAACTGCGGTGAGAAATTAAACAGAGATACCAATGCTGCAATCAATATTCTGAATGAAGGGCTACGGAAAGTAGCTTAAACACATATTTCATGGTAGGGTGGGACACACCCGAACCTATACGCTTGGTGAGACTATGTAAGACCTGAAGTTATGCAGGCAACGGTCGTTGATCCAAGAATCCCCCTCTTTAAAGGTGGGGAGTGTCAATATATAATAATGTATAAAACCTCTTGCCAAGTTGAAAAAAGGTGTTTATAATGGTAGCCAATACAATAGGCGGAGTGTTGAATTATGGAAATGCGGATCACAGCAAGAAAAAATCCCCTGCTGCAGCAGGTAAAAAAGCTTTTTTCCTCCCGTAAGGAGCGGGAAACGGCAGGCCTTTTTGCGGCCGATGGAACCAAGCTGTTGCAGGAGGCCGTGCGTTTTTACCCCGGTTTGGACACGGTGATTTTGTCCGATGGGGTGGATGCGGATGTACCTTCCCATGTGCGGCTGATTCGGGTGCCGGAGGATGTGATGGCATCCATTTCTCCCATGGAAGCCCCCCAAGGGGCGGTTTTCCTCTGCCGTTTGCCCCAAAAGCAACCGCTGGTTGCGGGTAAACCCATGCTTTTGCTGGACGGGATTCAAGATCCCGGCAATTTGGGCACCATTTTGCGTACCGCTGATGCGCTTCAGGTTCCCGTGGTGCTGCTGGAGGGTTGCGCAGATCCTTACAGTCATAAGGTGGTTCGCGCCAGTATGGGCGCGGTGTTCCGCACCCCTGTGGTACAGAGCACTTGGGAAGAAGCCAGCCGCATCCTGCGGGATGCCGGTGTCCCCGTGGCGGTGACTGCGCTTTCCGATCGCGCCCGGGATATCCGTCAGGCGCCGCTACAGGAGATGGCAGTGGTCATTGGCAGCGAGGGTCGTGGCGTTCGCCCGGAGATCCTTTCTGCGGCAGACAATGAGCTGATCATTCCCATGAATGCAAATTGTGAATCATTGAACGCAGCGGTGGCGGCATCCATCGTACTGTGGCAGATGCAGCAGGTATAAAGAGGATTATCGTAGAAAGAGAAGGAGAAAGCTATGCTGGTGCATTGGATATGGCTTGCCATCCGGACGGGGCTGGGCGATCGTGGCCGGATGCTGCTACTGCAGCATTTTTCCGGTGCGGAGGATGTATATTTTGCCGATGAAGCAGCCATGGCACCTTTTGCGGCCTTTTCTCCGGAAGCGCAGGCTTCCTTGCGGGATAAATCCTTGCACGCAGCGGAAAAGATCCTTTCCGATTGTAAAAATGCGGATATCCATGTGCTGACCTGGCAGGATGCCGCTTATCCCAGACGGCTGAAGAATATTGCCGATCCTCCCGTGGTACTGTATTATAAAGGCCGGCTGCCGGAAGTGGATGCGCTACCGGTGATCTCTGTGGTAGGCACTCGAAAGGCCTCGGCCTATGGTCTGACCATTTCCAAACGGCTGGGCTATGAACTGGCATCCTGCGGCGCAGTGGTGGTATCGGGTATGGCCTCCGGTGCGGATACCATGGCCATGCGGGGCGCGCTGTCAGCAGGGGAGCCGGTGATCGGTGTCTTGGGCTGCGGTGCGGATGTGGTTTATCCCTTTTCCAACCATGCTTTGTATCGTGATGCCCAGCGCCAAGGTTGTCTCTTAACGGAATTTCCGCCCGGTACACCGCCCATCGGTTCCAACTTTCCCAGAAGAAACCGGATCATCAGCGGTCTTGCCTGCGGTGTTCTGGTGGTGGAAGCACCGGAGAGAAGCGGTGCGCTGATCACGGCCAAGCAGGCAGCGGATCAGGGCAGGAATGTTTTTGTGGTGCCCGGTAATATCGATGTATCCACCTGCAAGGGCAGCAACGCGCTGTTGCGGGATGGAGCGCTGGCGGTCAGTTCCGGTTGGGACATCGTCAGTGAATATGAGTATCTTTTCCCGGGAAAGATTCGTAAAAATACGGCATCTTCCCGCCAAAGTGCCTACTTAGATGAGGTGGATCAAATGGTTCCTCCTCAGGACAAACCCCTGCCCAAAGTGGCGCAAAAGCCGAAAACACCGAAGAAAAAGTCGGTTGCCGACAGTTTTGAGCGGAAAAAAGAGATTGACAAGCCTCTTTCTACCGCTTATATTGACGCTGAAGAAAAACTCCCGCCTCTTGATGAGCAGGAGCAGAGAATTGTTGCGCTCATCCGCAAAGGGGTTACCTTAGTGGATGATTTGATGGCACAGTCAGAAGTCCCCTCCGGTCAGGTGCTGGGAATTTTGACTATGCTGGAAATAAAGGGTGTTGTTACCCGGTTGCCCGGTAAGCGCGTGGCAATGAAAAAATGAGAATGAACCAGGAAATGGAGTAATATCATGGCAAGACCTTCCAATCTTGTGATCGTAGAGTCGCCTTCCAAGGCGAAGACCATCGGCAAATATCTGGGCAATGACTATGTGGTCAAGGCCAGTATGGGTCACCTGCGGGATCTGCCCAAGAGCACCATGGGTGTGGACTTGGAGCATGATTTCCAGCCGGAGTACATCCCCGTGCCCGGCAAGGAAAAGCTGATCGATGAGCTGCGTACCGCCGCTGAAAATGCCGATACCGTTTATCTGGCAACGGACCCTGACCGCGAGGGCGAGGCCATTGCATGGCATTTGACGCAGCTGCTTCAGCTGCCGCTGGAAAAGACCCACCGCGTCACCTTCAATGCCATTACCCAAAAGACCGTTACCACTTCCATTCAGCAGCCTCGTAAGATCGATGCTGACTTGGTGGATGCCCAGCAGGCCAGACGCATTCTGGATAGAATCGTGGGCTACCAGCTTTCTCCCTTGCTGTGGAAGAAGGTTCGCCGTGGCTTGAGTGCAGGCCGTGTCCAGAGTGTGGCCACCCGTCTGGTGGTGGATCGTGAAAATGAGATCCGTGCCTTTGAAAGCAAGGAATAC
This sequence comes from Oscillospiraceae bacterium, assembly GCA_017646545.1. Taxonomy (GTDB): domain Bacteria; phylum Bacillota; class Clostridia; order Oscillospirales; family Oscillospiraceae; genus Faecousia. The sequence goes on from JAGCMI010000011.1 coordinate 3,198, forward strand.
TGGACGCTGGATGTGAAGCTGGACCGCATCGGTAAGGTCGGCAGCTTCTCCGCCCGTTACTATGGCGACAGCAAAAAGCGGGAACTGGAAAACGAAGCCCAGGTGGATCGGATCATCACCGACATCACCGGAAAACAGTTTACCGTTACCAATGTGAAGAAGAGTGAAAAGAAGCGCACTCCCGCGCCTCCTTTCACCACCTCCACCTTGCAGCAGGAGGCTTCCCGTAAACTCAATATGACCCCCAAGCGCACCATGTCCATCGCCCAGCAGTTGTATGAAGGCGTGGATGTGGCAGGCGAGGGCACCACGGGTTTGATCACCTGTATGCGTACCGACTCTCTGCGTATTGCCCCCGAGGCGCTGGCAGAGGCAGCGGCATTCATTAAGAGCCGCTACGGTGAAAACTATTATTATGGCAGCCCCCATGTCTTTAAGACCAAGGGTGGCGCCCAGGATGCCCACGAAGCCATCCGTCCCACCCGTGTGGATCTGGATCCGGAAAAGATCCGCGCTTCTTTGACCAATGAGCAGTACCGTCTGTACAAGCTGATCTGGAGCCGCTTCCTGGCTTCCCAGATGGCCAATGCCCTCTATGACACCGTGTCCATCGATACCGAGTGTAGCGGCCATGTGTTCCGCTCCAGTCACCAGAGCCTGCGCTTTGCCGGATTTATCGCAGTGTATGAAGAGGGCAAGGACGAAGAGGATGAGGCCATCGGTTCTCCGCTGCCGGATCTGCAGGTAGGGGAGAAGGCCAACTGCTCCGATATCAAGAAAGAGCAGCACTTCACCCAGCCTCCTGCCCGCTATACCGAAGCCATGCTGGTCAAGGCCATGGAAGAAAAGGGTGTTGGCCGTCCTTCCACCTATGCTTCCATCATTTCCACCATTGAGGATCGGGAATATGTCAGCAAGATCGACAAGCGCCTGTGTCCCACCCCTCTGGGTGAAGTGGTGACGGGTCTGATGATGGATCGCTTTAATGACATCATCGATGTGGAATTCACCGCCAATATGGAAAACCGCCTGGACGAAGTGGAAGAGGGCAAGCGCCGCTGGAAGGAAGTGTTGGCTGAGTTCTACCAGGGTTTCCAGCAGGAAATGCTGGATGCAGAAAAGGCGCTGGAAGGCACCCGTCTGAAAGTGCCGGATGAAGTCACCGAAGAAATCTGTGAAATTTGCGGCAGAAACATGGTGGTCAAAATTGGCCGCTTTGGCAAGTTCCTTGCCTGCCCCGGTTTCCCGGAATGTACCAATACCAAGCCCATCGTCGAGCGCATGCCCGGTCGCTGTCCCAAGTGTGGCAGCGGTCTGCTCAAGCGCAAGTCCAAGCGGGGCTATGCCTATTACGGCTGCGAAAGCGGCGCCTCCTGCGGCTTTATGAGTTGGGATGTGCCCACGGCGGAGGATTGTCCTCTGTGCGGCCAGACCATGTTCAAAAAGTCCGGCAGAGGCCGTAACAAGCCCTTCTGCATCAATGAAAGCTGCGCAAACTTCCTGCCGGAAGATAAGCGGGGCTATTATAAGAAAAAGACTGCTGAAGAAGGGGAGCAACCTGCGGTTGCGGAGGAAAAACCCGCGAAAAAGACCGCAGCAAAGAAGCCTGCTGCCAAGAAAACGGCCACCAAGAAGGCCGCAACCGGCAAGCGCACCACCAAAAAGAAAGGGGAATAACCATGGCAAATGTAAAAGTCATCGGTGCCGGTCTGGCCGGCAGTGAAGCTGCATGGCAGCTGGCGCAGCGTGGCATCCAAGTGACGCTGTATGAAATGAAGCCCCATAAAAAGTCCCCCGCCCATCATACCGATACCTTCGCAGAGTTGGTGTGTTCCAACTCTCTGCGTGGCGACAAGATTGAAAATGCCGTCGGATTGCTGAAAGAGGAATTGCGCCGTCTGGACAGCATCATCATCCAGTGTGCCGATGCCACCCGTGTGGAGGCAGGCGGCTGTCTGGCGGTGGACCGTCATGGTTTCTCTGCTTTGGTGACGGAGAAGATTCGCAACCATCCTAACATTACGGTTGTGGAAGGGGAAGTCACCGAAGTGCCGGAAGGCCCCGTGATCATTGCCACCGGCCCTCTGACTTCCGATGCC
>JAGCMI010000073.1 GCA_017646545.1 Oscillospiraceae bacterium
AATGGCTTCATCGTGGTCAACCGGGAGTTCAAAGGTATGACCCCTGCCGGTATGACCTTCGGCGAACTGGCCTCCTGCACCGGCGGCGGTGTCCAGACCCCCGGTTACATGGGTCACGGCCGTCACTTCATCTCCTCCAAGAAGTTCGTTTCCGCTGAGGGCGGTATCCAGAGAATCGTTTGGATGCCCAAGGAACTGAAGGACGATGTGGCAGAGCGCCTGAACAAGACCGCTTTCGAGCTGTACGGCATCGAGAACTTCATCGACATGGTGGCCGATGAAACCATCACCAGCGAGTGCGAAGAACTCCACGCCTGGCTGACCGAGAAGAACCATCCCGTCCTGGGCATGGATCCTCTGATGTAATATTTTTGGCCCGGTGCATTTTGTACCGGGCCTCATTTTGCAATTTATTATGCCACAAAGAAAGGGCACGGAAATCCGTGCCCTTTTGCTTATTCTTTGTTTTCAGCGGTCGGCAGCTTGCTGCGGCGGCGACGGCGGCGGGTGCGCTGCGCATCCTCGGGATCAGCCTTTTCCGCACGACGGGCATAGGCCTCAGCAGCCTCGGAGGTGGCCTCATAAGTCAGGCGGCTGACCCGGATGGTGCCATCGGGCTGGTCGGAAAGGCGGATGCGGATGAGGAACTTGCCATGCTCGGGGCAGGTGGCCAAGTCCATATACCGCTTGCCGGGCTGTGCAAACCAGCGGCTGCCCAGCATACGGCTGCCACAATGGGGGCACTTGTTCTCCTCACCGGACATGGCGGAAAGGGCGGCCCACTTGTCCGCATAATCTCTGTGGACGCTGCGGCAGATGCAGCCGGGGATCTCGGCGCCGTGGAAGCCGTTCTCGTGGCTTTTTAGGGCAGCCCCATATTCGGATATGCCGCGACGAAGATCCAGCATGGCGCAGATCAGCGCCGTGTGGTAGGCATCGCCCAGCGCATCATGGGCAGGACGGGAAGGTTCGATCTCAAAGATCTCCATGGCGGTCTTCAGCGCCTTCTGGGCGGTGGAGCCGTCGGTCTGGGCGTTGAACATCATCTGGGCGTTGTACCAGCGGCCGGTCCACTCGGTTTCCAGTCCAAACAGCTGCAGATTCTCCCGCAGAATGCCAATGTCATCAAAGCCCCAAGTGAGGAAAATGATGTCATCGCCGCACCATGCCCGGAATTGCTCCATGGCCTCGGGGAAGGGGACACCCTCTTCTCGCAGCTGCTCTTCCTTGATACCGGTGAGTTTGCTGACCCTGCGGTTTAATCGGCGGTAGTATTTGGGCTTGATCAGCACTTGGAACTCGTCCGTCACCAGCTGTTCCTCGGTGACCCGGACAGCACCGATCTGAATGATCTCACCTCGAATGGGCACCGGCAGAACCTTCTTGGAAGAAGGGGAGCCGGGCCAGGGCTGATTCCATTCCATATCCAAAACGATGTAATCCATCTGCGTAACCTCGGTTTCTGTTGTCATATCTGTTATTGTAACACATATAAGCGGCTTCTGTAAATAAGAAGTTGCAAAACTATTGGGAAAATGCAAACTGGCCTTATTTTAGAATTCTACTTTGGCACTTGTTTTATTGCCAGATGGTGCTATAATGCGGATAGAAAAACCAATGGAGGAATTCTCTATGAAAAAGATTACGGTTCGGCAGATGGCCTTGGTTGGCATTATGGCAGCCATGGTCTATGTCACATCCGCCTATATTCAGATTCCCATCCCCACGGCCATCGGCAATACCCGTCTGCATGTGGGCAATGTGATGTGCCTGCTGTCGGGTCTGCTGCTGGGACCTTTGTATGGCGGTCTGGCTGCCGGCTTTGGCTCTATGCTTTTTGACCTTTTTGATCCTGTCTACATCACTTCCGCTCCTTTTACCTTCGCCTTTAAGTTCTTGATGGCTTGGGTCTGTGCCATGATCGCCCAGCCCAGAACCAATAACAAGAAGTGGCGCTATATTCTGGGTGCTGCGGTGGGCGCGCTGTGCTATGTGCTGCTGTATCTGGCAAAGACCTATGTGGAGGATCGCTTTGTAATGGGTCTGGCTGCAGATGCTGTTTGGCTGACGGTGATGCAGAAGGGTCTGGTGTCCTCTGTCAATGGCATTATTGCCGCTGCGGTTTCCGTTCCTCTGTTTTTGGCGCTGCGTCCCATGCTGCGCAGAAGCCGCATGATCTGAAAAATAGCCGTCCTTTTTCAAAAAGGGCGGCTTTTTTATTTGCCAAATGGCCTTGCTTGGTATATACTGAAAAGAAAAACGGAGTTTTTTATGGAGATTTTGTACAGCGACAAGTCCATTGCGGTCTGCATCAAGCCGGTGGGCATGGATTCTGAAAAGGAAGTGCCCGAAGCGCTGAAGCAGCTGCTGGGCGGTGAAATTTTCACCATCCACCGCTTGGATCAGAATGTGGGTGGTGTGATGATCTATGCCCGCACCAAGCAGGCGGCAGCCGCCCTTTCCAAACTGGTGCAGGATGGCGCTTTGGTGAAGGAATATGTGGCCATGGTCCATGGCACGCCGCCGGAAAGCGGCGACTGGACGGATTTTCTCTTTAAGGATAGTACAAAAAACAAGGTTTTTGTGGTAAAAAAAGAGAGAAAAGGGGTCAAAAAGGCAAGATTGGAGTTTGTAACCCTGGCACCTTCTCTGGTTCGCATCCGCCTGCACACCGGCCGCAGCCACCAGATTCGTGTCCAATTCTCTTCCCGTGGGTTTCCGCTGGTGGGAGATCACAAGTATGGTTCCCGGGATGAGGCCACCGCCCCCATGCTTTTTTCCTGCTGCATCACATTCCCGTGGCAGGGCAAGGAACTTCGATTTGAAAAACTGCCCGATTGGGCAAAATAAGAAAGCAGTCCGCGGAAAGCGGACTGCTTTTTGTTTACATATTAGCTTTGATGGTGGTGATCAAAATGTCGCCTGCCACAACTCTGTCTTCAGCAGCAAAGCCGTCTGCAAAATTGTCAGAATAGATCACCTGAGCATTGGGAGGGAATTCCTCGTCGCCCTGCCAGATGAGGATCTGGATGTGGAAACCGGGCAACAGCTCGAACTGGTAGCCGGCATCGCCATGGGGCAGCTTCTGGGCGCCTATTTTCTCGCAGGCGGCGGCAAAGGCAGCCAGCTTGAAGCTGAAGGTAAAGGCGGCCCGGGTCAGCACGCGGCCGGTGTAAGGCTTGATGTACATTTCGCCCCAGGGCATCTCCCGGAAGGTTTTCCAAGCGCCGCTCCAAGTGGATTTCTTGCTCTCCAGCAGGTAGCGCAGCAGGAAGGTCTGGGTGGGCAGGGGAGGAATAGCACCGCCATCGGTGGCACGAATGGCATAATCCGGATGGGAAATGGCAAATTCCCGACCGAGAAGGTTAACATAAAATTCTTTTCCGTCCCATTTTGCGCCCATT
>JAGCMI010000074.1 GCA_017646545.1 Oscillospiraceae bacterium
AGTGCAAACAACTTGACAAATCGGAATTTGGCAAACAGATGCAGCGCGCCACTGTAGCGGGGCCTTCTGTTTTGCTATGGGTATTTTCTGAAACTGCAAAAGCAGCTGTCATCCGTTTTCGGGATGGCAGCTGCTTTTTGTATCACAGAACTTCGAATTTATAACCCACACCCCAGACGGTTTTCAGGCTCCAGTTTTCGCTGACCTGCTCCAGCTTTTCCCGCAGGCGCTTGATGTGCACATCCACGGTGCGGCTGTCGCCTAAGTATTCAAAGCCCCACACCTCGTCCAGAAGCTGGTTGCGGGTGTAGACTCGGTTGGGGGAGGAGGCCAGATAATAAAGCAGCTCCATCTCCTTGGGGGGCGTATCCACTTTCTTGCCGCCCACCAACAGTTCAAAAGAATCCATATCAATGACCAGACCATCAAAAATCAGCCGACGGGACTTCTTTTCCGTGGTGGTAGCACCGCTGCGGCGCAGCACTGCCTCGATACGAGCCAGCACTTCCTTCATTTCAAAGGGCTTGGTGATATAATCATCCGCGCCGGCCCGCAGGCCGCTGACCTTATCGTTGGTCTCGCCCTTGGCGGTAAGCATGATGATGGGGGTCTGGCTCTCAGCCCGGATGGCCTTACATACTGCCCAGCCATCCATCACCGGCATCATAACATCCAGCAGCACCAGATCCGGGCCAATGGCATGGAACTTGCTCAAACCGGCGCCACCGTCAAAAGCCACGGTGACGGCATAGCCTTCCTTTTCCAAATACATCTGCAGCAATTCTGCAATATTATGATCATCTTCCACAATCAAAACGGACAATGCCATATATGAAACCTCCCAAAATAGTATTGGTTTTATTTTTACCCACATTATACCCTATTTTCCTGCATTAGGGTGAACATTTTGTTAAGAGTTTCCGGGTAATTTGTGAATACGGCTTTTTTCCCTTGAAAATATACACATTGTAATGTATCATACGGATAAAGTATATCGTAAATGGGAGTTTATTGCGCTCATAGCACCGCAGGTGCAAAGGCCCCCTTGTGTAAAGGGGGCTGTCGAAAATCTTTGATTTTCGACTGGGGGATTGCCGTTTCTTCACAATCCCTCCGTCACGGCTTGCGCCGTGCCACCTCCCTTTGCACAAGGGAGGCTCGCGCTGCGCGCTCCAACAGTCCGACAAACCGCAATTTGAAAGGAACATCTTATGTTGGAATATTTGAAAGCCATATTATTTGGCATTGTGGAGGGCATCACCGAGTGGCTGCCCATCTCCTCCACGGGCCATCTGATTTTACTGGAAAAATTCATTGAGCTGAATGTGACGGAAGCCTTTTACGAGCTGTTCCAAGTCGTGATTCAATTGGGTGCGATTTGTGCGGTTATCCTTCTGTTTTTCCAGAAACTCAATCCTTTTTCCACAAAAAAATCCGAAACACAGCGGGAAGACACTTGGATTCTGTGGCTGAAAGTTGTGATTGCCGTGCTACCCAGCGCCCTACTGGGTGTGCTGTTTGACGATCTGCTGGATCAATATCTCTACAATTACATCGTGGTGGCGCTGATGCTGGTGGTTTATGGCGTTGCCTTCCTGCTGGTGGAGAAGAAAGCAGGCGAAAATCTTAAGATTCGGGATGTGCAGCAGATTGATTATAAGACCGCCCTTCTCATCGGCGCATTCCAGTGTCTGAGTCTGATTCCCGGCACCTCCCGTTCCGGCGCCACCATTTTGGGCGCACTGATGCTGGGAGTAGGACGCAGCGCCGGCGCGGAATTTTCCTTCTTTTTGGCCATTCCCACCATGCTGGGCGCCAGCGCATTAAAACTGCTGAAATTCTTGCTGGAGGGCAATCTGCCCACCCAAAACGAACTTTTCATCCTGCTCATCGGCTGCGCGGTCAGTTTCGTCGTCAGCGTACTGGTGATCCGGGCGCTGATGGATTTTGTCCGCAAGCGCTCCTTTGCCCCCTTTGGCATTTACCGCATCATTTTGGGCGCGGTGGTGCTGCTCTACTTTGCCTTCGCAAAATGAATTATTTCGCTCTGTCTTTTCAGGCCGTGAATTTTTCACGGCCTGTTTTTTTTGAACTAAGTTGAAATTTTTTGTGTAAAATGATAAATTGTACGGAAAAATCCATGAAAATCCCCTTGCATTTTGTGCGTTATTGCTTTATAATCGATTTTAGATTAACATGGGGAGTGTGTAGGATTTGGGTGAAGTGATCTCCATTTTATCCGGCAAGGGCGGCACGGGAAAAACAGCCCTCTGCGCCGGTATCGCCACCATTTTGGCTTCTTCCGAACGGAAGGTGCTGTGCATCGATGGCGATGTGGGTCTGCGTAATTTGGATATTTTTCTGGGTCTTGATCAGATGGATGCCCTCTCCTTTCTGGATGTGTGCAGCGGCAATTATCCCCTCTCTGCTGCGGTGGCGCACCCCCAGTACCCCACGATGCGCTTTTTGACCGCCCCGGTCAACTGCGCTGCCGATGCCATTGACCCGGCGCAATTTGAGGCCATGCTGCGCCTTGCCCGGGAGGAATTTGAATTCATCTTCATCGACGCTCCTTCCGGTGTGGGCGATGGGATGAAGCTTTGCGGTACATTTGCCGACCGCTGTATCGTCACTACCCTGCCCGACCCTGCTTCCATCCGCTGCGCTGACCGCTGCGGTCAGGAACTGGAAAAACTGGGGCAGAAAAATGTGCGTCTGGTGATCAACCGGATGTTCCCGGAACTGCTGAAAGCATTAAAAATGAATGTGGACGATATTATGGATGCCGCAGGTCTGCCCCTGCTGGGCATCGTCCCCTCCGACCCCAATATCAGCTTCTCCCTGGCCAAGGGTGTGATTTTCACCAAATACACCCGTCTGGGCGCTGCTGCCGCTTATAAACGAATTGCCAAACGAATCCAAGGCTTACCCGTGCCTATTGCAAACCGGTAAAATTTTAGAAGGAGTATAGGATATGAATATTGCATTTCTTGCTCACGACAAAAAGAAGGAACTGATCGTCCAGTTTTGCACCGCTTACAAAAGCGTTCTGCAGAAGCATGACCTTTTTGCAACTGCCACCACCGGCCGTCTGATCCGGGATAACACAGGTCTGCCCATTACTTTGCTGCTTTCCCATAAGCAGGGTGGTCACCAGCAGATCAACGCCCGTATTGCCTATAACGAAATTGATCTGGTGCTGATGTTCACCGATCCCAACACCACCGATGCATGGGATGACACCCAGATGATCGAAACCATTCGACATTGTGACAAGCATAATGTGCCCGTGGCCACCAATCTGGCCAGCGCCGAAATGCTGATCATGGGTCTGCAGAGAGGCGACCTGGATTGGCGTGAAATGCTGCATACCAAGCCCAGATACTAAAATAAAAGATTGAAGAGTGAAGAGTGGAGAGTGAAGATATCTACACTCTTTGCTCTATTCCGATTTCTATGGAGGAACATTATGTCTATTATTAAACCCCGGACATTGTCCGGTTTTATGGAACTGCTGCCTTCCAAGCAGGCGCAGTTTGAGCGGATGATGGAAATTCTCCGCCGTACCTATTCTTCCTACGGCTTTGCAGCCCTGGATACCCCCGCCATTGAAGATGCCCAGATTCTGCTGGCCAAGGGCGGCGGCGAAACCGAAAAGCAGATCTACCGCTTCCAGAAGGGCGACAGCGATCTGGCGCTGCGCTTTGATTTGACTGTGCCTCTGGCAAAGTATGTGGCCCTGCACTACAATGAACTTGCCTTCCCCTTCCGCCGCTACCAGATCTCCAAGGTCTACCGTGGCGAGCGGGCCCAGCGTGGTCGTTTCCGTGAATTCTATCAGGCTGATATCGACATCATTGGCGACGGCAAGCTGGATATCGTCAACGATGCGGAAATTCCCGCCATCATCTATAAGGTCTTCCGCGGCTTCGGTCTGCAGCGTTTCCAGATCCGGGTGAACAATCGTAAGATTCTCTCCGGTTTCTACGCCATGCAGGATCTGAGCGAAAAGAGCGGCGACATTATGCGCACCGTGGACAAGCTGGACAAGATCGGCACCGAAAAAGTTCGCAATCTGCTGATTGGCGAGTGCGAAATTTCCGAAGAGAAGGCTGATGAAATTCTGAAATTCATCTCCATCACCGGCAGCAATGCCGAGGTTCTCTCCGCTCTGGAAGGCTACTGCGGCAGAAACGAAATTTTCGATCTGGGCGTGCAGGAGCTGCGGACCGTTACCGCCAACCTCACCGCCTTCGGTGTGCCCGAGGCCAATTTTGCCGTGGATCTGACCATTGCAAGAGGTCTGGATTACTACACCGGCACCGTTTACGAAACCACCCTGCTGGATCATCCGGAGATCGGCTCCGTCTGCTCCGGCGGTCGCTATGACAATCTGGCCGGCTACTACATCGATAAGCCCCTGCCCGGTGTGGGTATCTCCATCGGTCTGACCAGACTGTTCTATGTGCTGGACGAGCAGGGTCTGTTGAACCCTGAACTGCCCTCCTCCCCCTGCGATGCGCTGGTGCTGCCCATGACCGAGAATATCACCGCTGCCGTGGAACTGGCAGAGGCCTTGAGAAATGCCGGTCTGCGGGTGCAGCTGTACGGCGAGCAGAAGAAGTTCAAGCAGAAGATGTCCTATGCAGACAAGCTGGGTGTTCCCTTTGCCGTGCTGCTGGGCGATGACGAGATTGCCGCCGGCAAGTGCTCCGTGAAGAATATGAAAACCGGCCAGCAGCAGCTGCTGACCGCTGCAGAAGCTGCCGCGGAAATCATCTCCTGCCTGGAAAACAACGGCCCCATCATTTTGGAGAAGTAAACGCTTTTATGTCATTTCAAGCCGGTGCCCACACCGGTTTGAAATAACAAGGCTTTAGGAGGCATTTTATGAAACGCAATGATTACATTTCCTGGGATGAATATTTCATGGGCATTGCCATGCTGGCAGCAAAGCGCAGCAAGGACCCCAGCACCCAAGTAGGCGCCTGCATCGTTTCCCCGGAAAATATTATTATTTCCACCGGCTACAACGGCATGCCCAAGGGCTGCAGCGATGACGAATTCCCCTGGAACCGGGAAGGTGAAGATACCAAGTATCCCTATGTGGTTCACGCAGAACTCAATGCCATCTTAAATTCCAACGGCCGTGACCTGCGGGGCAGCCGCATCTATGTGGCGCTGTTCCCCTGCAACGAATGTGCCAAGGCCATCATCCAAAGCGGCATCAAGGAAGTGATTTATCTTTCCGATAAATACACCGGCACCATGGGTAATTTAGCCTCCAAGCGAATGCTCAGCGCCGCCGGCGTCAACTTCATCCGCATGGAAACCAGCATCGACCAGCTGACGCTGAGCTTCATCCCCGAAGAAATGAAATAAATGCTTTTACAGCGCCCCGTGAAAACGGGGCGCTGTTTTTAATTCTTTTTTATTATAGTATAACCGCAAAAAAGCCTTGTTTTTTACATGAAAATGTGCTATGATTTAGATTGAGATATTGTGGGGGAAAATTGACTTTTTTCCCGTTTACTTCCATAGAAAGGAGCCTAAATATTATGCTTTCATCCGCCTATGTTTGGGCGAAAGTCCTTGGCTATATGGAGGAACAGCTGGGTGCTGTGACCATTTCCACCTGGTTTGACGATGCGGAAGTGGTGGAGCTGACCGGTGAGCATCTGATCCTCTATTCTCCCTCGGATTTCCGCCGGGATATCATTCGCAAGCGCTGTGCCGATTATGTTCACGAGGCTCTGAAACAGCTTTTTAACTCCGATGCAAAACTGCTGGTGTTTGGCGATCAGGAATTGGATGCCCACCGCAACCGCGGCGCCCGGAGCACCGCCATGGATTTTAATCCCCAGTTTAATTTCGACAATTTCGTGGTGGGTCCCTCTAACCGCTTTGCCCACTCCGCCGCCATCGCTGTCAGCAATCATCCCGGCGATGTGTACAACCCCTTGTTCATCTATGGCCCTCCCGGTGTGGGTAAGACCCATTTGCTGTATGCCATTGCTAACGGCATTCGCAAGCAGAAGCCGGACGCCAAGATCGTCTACATCAAGGGCGACCAGTTTACCAATGAACTGATTGCCGCCATCCAGAGCGGTAAGAACATCGAATTCCGCAACAAGTACCGGGAGGCAGATCTGTTCCTCATCGATGACATCCAGTTCATTGCCGGCAAGGAAACCACCCAGGAGGAATTCTTCCATACCTTCAATAAGCTTTATGAAGAGCATAAGCAGATCGTCATGACCTCCGACCGGAAGCCCAGCGATATGCTGACGCTGGAGGATCGACTGAAAACCCGTTTTGAATGGGGTCTGCTGGCAGATATTCAGCCCCCGGACTATGAAACCAGAATGGCCATCTTGAAGAACAAGGCCGTCCACCTGGGTCTGAATCTTTCCGATGATGTGTGCAACTTCATTGCCATCAACATCACCAATAATGTCCGTCAGATTGAAGGTACCGTGAAAAAGATCATGGCATACCGGGACCTGAACAATATGCCCCTGGATCTGGACAATATCAAGCGGGCCATCAATGATATGTTCAAGGTGGAGGGCAATGCCCTGCCCACCCCCAGCCTGATCATTTCCCAGGTCTGCAAATTCTACTCCGTGGACGAGGTGGCCCTGCGTGGCAACCAGAAGAGCAAGGGCATTGCCGAACCCCGGCAGGTGGCCATGTATCTGGTGAGAAAACTGACCAACCTCAGCTTCCCCGACATTGGCAAGGAATTTGGCAAGGATCACTCCACCGTTATGTATAACATCAAGAAAGTGGAGGTGGCCCTGAAAGATGGCGACACCGACCTGCAGAACAATATTCGCGACATTACCGCCAACATCAACTCCTGCCTCTAATATCAGATTGAAGGTTTAAGAGTGAAGATATCTCCACTCTTAAATCTACACTCTCCACTCTTTCCACAACCCCTGTTGAATGTGGAAAGAATTCCTGTGGAATGAAAACCGGGATTTTTCCATTTCACAAGCCTTGTGGAAAATCATAAAAAATTCCACACCCCCATGTGGAAAAAAAGTCCTTGTAAATACTACACTTGTGGCACTTTTCCACATAAGTTTTCCCTAATACTACAAATACTACCTGACTTATCTATTTTTATATATATTTTCATAAATATATCAAGAAGGGATGACCACTATGCGTTTTACCTGTGAAAAAAGCATGCTGTCCGCTGGTCTGAATATCGCCAGCCGTACCGTGGCTGCAAAGAGCAGTCTTTCCGTCATCGAAGGCATCCTCTGCCGTGCCTCCTCCATCGGCCTGAGCCTCACCGGCTACAATATGGAAACCGCCATCACCCACCAGATCGAAGCCGATGTGTCCGACGGCGGCGCCTGCATCCTGCCCGCCCGCCTCTTTGGCGACATCATCCGCCGTCTGCCGGAAGGCCCCGTCACTGTTGTGGTGGACGATAATTACAAAGTGTCCGTCCGCGCCGGCTATGCTTCCTTCAATATTTCTGCCGAATGTGCCGATGACTACCCCATTTTGCCCGATGTCAACACCGGCAAGAGCATCCGCATCCCCCAGTCTGCCATGAAGGAACTGATCTCCGGCACCATTTTTGCCGTTTCTGAAAACCAGGGTCGTCCCATTCACACCGGCGTCAAGTTCGAGGTGGAGGACACTGCCGTTTCCGCCATTGCGGTGGACGGTTTCCGTCTTGCCCGCCGTACCTTCCACCCTGCCGAGCCCATTGGCAGAAACATCAGCTTTGTGGTTCCTGCCGCAGGTTTGAAGGAAGTGGAAAAGCTTCTGGGCGATGCCGACGGTGATGTGGCTTTCACCCCCGGCAACAAGCACATTCTCTTCCAGATGGGTGGCACCACTTTGGTTTGCCGTCTGCTGGAAGGTGATTTCCTGGATTGGAGGAAGGTGGTTCCCACCAATTGCCCCATCAAGCTGGGCGCCCATGTTTCCGATCTGGCCAGCTCCATTGAGCGTGTGGGTCTGATCGTTTCTGAAAAGTACAAGAGCCCCGTTCGCTGTGTCTTTGGCAACAACGAACTGCAGATGCGCACCAATAACACCATCGGCGAGGCCCAGGACCGCTGTGCCATTGCCGGCAACGGCAACGATCTGGAGATCGGCTTCAATGTCCGCTATCTTGCCGATGCGCTGAAGGTGGTTCCCAGTGATGAAGTGATTCTGGAGCTGACCAATGGTTTGAGCCCCATTGTCCTGACCCCCGCGGACGATAAGTATGACTTTGCATACATGGTCCTTCCGGTGAGAATTAAGAGCAACTGATTTAAAGTTGGAGATTTTCTATGAAAGTTATCGTAAAAAAGAAGGATGATTCCATTCGTGTGGCCATTACCACCGAGTTTATCAAGCTGCAGGATGCGCTGAAATTTGCCAATGTGGTCTATTCCGGCGGCGAAGCAAAAAGCGTGATTCTGGAAGAAATGGTGAAGGTCAACGGTGAAGTATGCACCATGCGGGGCAAGAAGCTGCGCCCCGGTGACCGGGTGGAATTTGCCGGTCAGCATTTTCTGATCTGCGCCCATGAAGCTGAATGAGCTTTATCTTCGGGACTTCCGCAATTATCAGCAGCTGAATCTTTCCTTTGATCCCGGTGTGAACCTCATTGTGGGCCGCAACGCCCAGGGAAAGACAAATCTGCTGGAAGCCATCGGCTATCTTGGCTGCGGAAAGAGTTTCCGCGCCCAGAAAACCAGTGAACTTGTCCGCTTTGGCGGTGATTTTGCGGAAATTCATGGCAAACTGACCAGCCAACAGCGGCAGCAGAGCATCCGTTGGGTGCTGTTTCCCAGCGGCCGCCAGCGGATTTTGGAACGCAACGGTGTGAAAAAGCGCGCATCGTCGGAAATTTCCGGTATGCTGCCCAGTGTGCTGTTCTGCCCGGAGGATTTGATGATCCTCAAGGGCGGCTCCGCCCCCCGCCGCCGCTTGGGTGACCAGGCATTGTGCCAATTGCGCCCCAATTACGATGCGGCGCTGACGGAATACACCCGGATTCTGGATCAGAAAAGCAGAATATTAAAAGACCATCGGGAAAACCCTGCCCTGCTGGAGATTTTACCGGAATATAATGAGCGGCTGTGCCAAGTGGGCGCGCTGATCATTTCCTACCGCGCCCGGTTCTATGAAGCACTGGGTCAGGCGGCAGCCGGTTACCATGGAGAATTCTCCGGTGGCGCGGAGGAGTTTTCCTTACAATACAAAACGGTATCTACCGTTACCGATCCCTTTGCACCCATCTCGGTACTGACCGAGCAATTAAGGGAGCATTTACAGTGCCATTACCGGGCGGAACTGGACAGCGGCAACTGTCTGACCGGCCCCCATAAAGATGATTTTGATGTGGATCTGACGGGCATCAGCCTGAAGCTTTACGGCTCCCAAGGTCAAACCCGTACCGCTACCATCAGCTTGAAGCTGGCCCAGCGGGAACTGATGCGCCGGGAAATGGGCGAAGAACCCCTGCTTTTACTGGATGATGTTCTCTCGGAACTGGATCCGGGACGGCAGGATTTTGTGCTCAATCAGATCACCAAAGGTCAGGTGTTTATCACTGCCTGCGAACCGGGTCGTTTCACCAAATTGGGAAAGACCATTGAAATCCAACAAGGACAAATCGTTCAGAGTGAAGAGTGAAGATTTTAGAGTGAAGATAGTTTATCTCCACTTTCCACTCTTCAATCTTCAATCTTTTTAGGAGGACAAATATGTCTGACGAAACCAAAGTAACTCAAGAATACGGCGGCGAACAGATCCAGGTCTTGGAAGGTCTGGAAGCGGTCCGTATGCGGCCGGGTATGTACATCGGCTCCACTTCCGCCAGCGGTTTGCACCATCTGGTGTATGAAATCGTGGACAACTCCATCGATGAAGCCCTGGCCGGCTATTGTAAAAATATTACCGTTACCATCAACCCCGGTAACTCCATCACCGTCACCGATGACGGCCGTGGTATTCCCGTGGATGTCCAGCCCCAGACCGGCAAGCCTGCTCTGGAAGTTGTTTTCACCGTGCTGCACGCCGGCGGTAAGTTCGGCGGTGGCGGCTATAAGGTGGCAGGCGGTCTGCATGGCGTGGGCGCTTCCGTTGTCAATGCCCTTTCTCAGTGGCTGCGGGTGCGGGTCCACAAAAACGGCAATATCTATGAAATGAAATTCTCCCGTGGCGACATCACCCAGCCCATGACCATCGTGGGCAAGACCGACCGCACCGGCACGGAAGTCACCTTCCAGCCGGATCCGGAGATGTTCGATACCACGGAATACGATTATGAGATCCTGCACACCCGTATGCGGGAAAAGGCATTCCTCACCGCAGGCCTCACCATTTCCATCACCGATGATCGGGGCGAGGCACCCATTGGGGAGACCATGTGCTACGAAGGTGGTATCCGGGAATTTGTCACCTTCTGCAACCGCAACAAGACCCCCATCCATAATGACGTGATCTACATGGCAGGCGCCAAGGGCGATGCCTCTGCAGAAATCGCCATGCAGTATAACGATGGTTATAATGAGTTCCTGCTGTCCTTTGCCAACGAGGTCAATACCCCCGAAGGCGGTATGCATGAGACCGGCTTCAAGACCGCTTTGACCCGTGTGCTGAATAACTATGGCGTGAAAAACGGCATCATCAAGGGCGATGACAAGGTTTCCGGTGAGGACTGCCGGGAAGGCATCACCGCCATTATCTCCGTGAAGCTGACCGATGCCCAGTTCGAAGGCCAGACCAAGGCAAAATTGGGCAATGCCTATATCCGTACTTTGGTGGATCAGGTGGTGTCCGACCAGTTGACCACCTATTTTGAGGAGCATCCTGCCACCGCCAAGATCATTCTGGAAAAGGCCATGATGGCAAACCGCGCCAGAGAGGCTGCCCGTAAGGCCCGTGAAAATGCCCGTCGTAAGACCGGTTTGGAGTCTGGCGGTATGCCCGACAAGCTGCAGGATTGCAACGAAAAAGACCCTGCGCTGTGCGAACTGTACATCGTCGAGGGTGACTCCGCTGCAGGCTCCGCCATTCAGGGCAGAGATTCCCGCTTCCAGGCCATTCTGGCCATGTGGGGTAAGATGCTGAATGTGGAAAAGGCCAGAGTGGACAAAATCTACGGCAACGACAAGCTCTCTCCCTTGATCATCGCCATGGGCGGCGGCATCGGTGAGGAGTTTGATATTGAAAAGCTGCGCTATCACAAAATCATCATCATGTCCGATGCTGACGTGGACGGCGCCCATATCCGTACTCTGCTGCTGACCTTCTTCTTCCGCTATATGCGTCCGCTGATTGAGCATGGCTTTGTTTATTCCGCGGTGCCTCCGCTGTACAAGCTGACCCGTGGCAAAACCGTGCGGGTGGCCTACTCCGACGAACAGAGAGATCAGATCTCCGCTGAAATGCGGGGTGACAATCCCAATGTGAAGATCGAAATCCAGCGCTACAAGGGCTTGGGCGAAATGAACAAGGAAGAACTGTGGGAGACCACCATGGATCCCGAGCGCCGCACCCTGCGTCGTATCACGCTGGACGATGCCCGCCGTGCCGATGAGATTTTCAATATCCTCATGGGCGAGCAGGTAGAGCCCCGTAAGGAATGGATCGAGCGCAACGCAAAATACGCCATCAATATTGATATTTAAGTGCCAATCTTGGCCCCCTCGTTTTGAGGGGGCTGGCAAAAATCTTTGATTTTTGACTGGGGGAGTTTCATGCCGTATCAGTCCAGTAATATACCACGGGCGAAAGCATTACGGAAAGAAATGACTCCTTGGGAGAGAAAATTGTGGTATTGTTTTCTTTCAAAATACCCAGTACGGTTTCAAAGACAGAAGGCAATCGGAAATTACATTGTAGATTTTTATTGTGCCAGTTCTAAATTAGCGATTGAATTGGATGGTGGAGGACACTATTCTCCGGAATCCATGCGTAAAGATGAAATTAGAACACAAGAATTAATGCAATACGGAATTGAAGTAATTCGATTTTGTAATTTGGATGTAGATAAAAATTTTTATGGAGTATGCAGTGTAATTGATGACACTGTGAAAAAAAGATATCGGAGAGAAACTCCCCCAGTCACGCCGTAAGGCGTGACAGCCCCCTCAAAACGAGGGGGCCAAGAGTGGCTGCGCCACTGAATTCCTATGATTAGGAGGTTGTCATTTTATGGCACACAATCGAAGCTATAAACCGGAGGATATCCGTTTCCCCGATCAGGTGATCACCACCAGCAATCTGGTGGACGAAATGGAAAAATCCTATATTGAATATGCCATGTCCGTCATTGTCGGCCGTGCGCTGCCGGATGTGCGTGACGGCTTGAAGCCGGTTCATCGCCGCATTCTGTACACCATGTACGAGGATGGTCTGACTCCGGACAAGAAGCACAAGAAGTCCGCTACCACCGTCGGTAGCGTTCTGGGTAGCTATCACCCCCATGGCGATAGCTCTGTCTATGACGCTATGGTGCGTCTGGCCCAGGATTTCTCCATGCGCTATACCTTGGTGGATGGTCAGGGTAACTTCGGCTCCGTGGACGGCGACCCTGCTGCTGCCTACCGTTATACCGAGGCAAGACTGGCAAAGCTGTCTTTGGAAATGCTGCGGGATATCGGCAAGGAAACCGTGGATTGGGATCCCAACTTTGACGAGAGCAAGAAAGAGCCCCGTGTTCTGCCTTCCCGTTTCCCCAACCTGCTGGTCAACGGCTCTTCCGGTATTGCCGTTGGTATGGCCACCAATATTCCCCCCCACAATCTGGTGGAGGTGATCAACGCCTGCGTGGCGGTGATTGATGATCCGGAATGTTCTATGGTGGATCTTATGGAGCATATTTCCGGCCCCGACTTCCCCACCGGCGGTATCATCATGGGCCGTAGCGGCATCCGCGCCGCCTACGCCACCGGCCGCGGCAAGGTGGTGGTCCGGGCCCGTACGGAATTTGAAGAATTTAATAAAGACCGCGTGCGTATCATCGTCACGGAATTGCCCTACCAGGTCAACAAGCGCCAGCTCATCAAGAATATGTTTGAGCAGGTGAAGGACAAGCGTCTGGAAGGCATCTCCGACCTGCGTGACGAAACCGACCGCAACGGTA
>JAGCMI010000075.1 GCA_017646545.1 Oscillospiraceae bacterium
ATGGGGAAGAAAGGTATCAGACCTTGCGTATGCTGAGTTCGTCAGCATACTGGAATGGGTAGCAAAAAAGAATGGATGCACAGTTGTCAAGGTAGACAGATGGCTGCCCAGCAGCAAAGTCTGTCATGTATGTGGAACACTTAACTCCGACCTGGCGTTGAGGAACCGCAAGTGGCAATGTGAAAGCTGTGGTACTATACTTGACAGAGATACTAATGCTGCCATTAACATCCGAGAAGCAGGAATATCTCAACTTTCAGCATAAATCTACAATCAGTAATCACTAGTACCTACAAGGTCGGGGCATCGACCTTTGCAGGAGGGACTGTAAGACCATGAAAAATGGCAAGTCCTGTTGATAGCACAATTCCCGTTCTTTGCGGCTCAGAAGCCGCAGAGAATGGAGAGTATGTCACTTAGTCCCATTGTAGCATACCCCCCTCAGCTTTTCCACAAAAAAGAAAGAAAAATATCATTTCCACATTCCAAAATCTCTACGGGTATGCTATCATACTCAAAGAAATAGAGAGGAGTGTTTTTATGCGCAAATTTACCGCTATTGTTTTGACCCTGCTTCTGGTATTGAGCCTTGGTACCTCTGCTTTGGCCAACCAGTCCGAACCTCAGCTGATTTACTCCAGTAAAGCAAATTCCGGTACCCGTGACGAGGTGTGTATCGACCTTTCCGGCACCAGCGCACACACCTATTACACGGAGAATTATACTTACGACAATCTATCCCTGCTCAGTGGCGATGCATTGCTGCAGGCGCTGCGCAGCCTGATGACCAGCACCCATTCTTATCAGACCACTTACAGCCAGTGCAGAGATTATTCCGTGATTACAGACTGCGAAAATACCGATGGCACCACCATCAATCTGCTCTACACCAGCTATGTGGTCACCATGGCCGACTATATCAACAATGTCACCAATGGCGGCGGCTGGAACCGGGAACATGTCTGGCCCAAGAGTTTGGGCGGCTTTAATGAAACCGGCGCAGGCGCTGACCTGCACCACATCCGTCCCTCAGATAAAAGTGTCAACAGCAAGCGCGGCAATGAGAAGTACGGTGTTCCCACCAACCCCTCCCCTGTTACCGGCACTGTCACAGTGGAAAACATGGTAGGCGGCTACAGCAACAACACCTATTTTGAGCCTCTGGACAATGCCAAGGGCGATGTGGCCCGTATTTGCCTTTATGTGTATGTCCGTTACGGTGGAGAATTGAGCAAGTGCAGCTCCATCACCAATGTGTTCCAGAGCATCGATGTTCTGCTGCAATGGCACCAGCAGGATCCGGTGGACACTTGGGAAATGGGGCGTAACGAGGTGGTCTATGCCATTCAAGGCAACCGAAATGTATTCATCGACTATCCCGAACTGGCATGGCTGATGTTTGACCGGGAAATTCCGGAAGGCATGATGACTCCCTCCTACACCAAGACCCCCACCTGCGAGCATCCCGGAACAACCTTGACCGGTGTCACCGCACACACCTGCGAAGTAGCCGGTTACACCGGCGATACCATCTGCACCAGCTGCAACATTCGGCTTTCCAAGGGTCAAACGATTCCCGCCACCGGACATCAGAACACCGAGATTCGATACGCCGTTCCCGCCACCTGCGTTTCCATCGGCAGCTCCGGTGATACCTACTGCATCGACTGCGGTCAGCTGCTGCAGGAGGGCAATATCATCCGTCCCACCAAAGAACACCACATGAGTGACTGGGTCAGCAACGAGGAAGTAAGTGTCCGTAGCTGCCTGAATTGCGACTACGAGGAGAGAGAATACCACGAAAATCCCACCCAAAATTCTTCTGCTGGAATCATTCTTATCATCTGCGGTGTTGTTGCCGCAGGCGCTGTGGCATTTGTTGTAATGAAGAAGAAAAAGGCATAAAAAAATTGCCGGGAGCAAGCCGCTCCCGGCAATTACTGTTTTAATCATCAGTAGATACGATTATCGTTCTTCTCGTTGAAGCTGCCCTCAAAGCCAATGATGAGGCCACCCTTTTCTGCATAGAAGCTGCACAATGCGGTGGTAGGCTCCAGGGTGAACTTGGTATTGGGGAATTCGGCCAGCACCATGTCACGCAGGGCCAGCGCAGATTCTTCACCGAAGCAATGGGCAATGCGCAGGACATTGCCATCCTTGAAGCCACGCTCCTTGATCATTGCAAAGAGGGTTTCGGTGGCTTTCTTGGCGCCACGGGGCTTATGCAGCGCCGTGATCTGACCACCCTCCACATCGCCGGTGGCGCGCACGCCCAAAAGTCCCGCAATACGGGCAACGGCCATGGGGACACGGCCATTACGGCCAAGATTCATCATGGACTCAAGACAAAACAGCGTGTGATTATGGTTGGCATAGTGCAGCACCGCTTCTTTGGTGGCTTCGAAATCCATGCCCACTGCCTCACATTCCAGGATCTTATCCACGATCATCATCATTTCAGGGCCAGTGGACAGCGAATCGATGGCATAGGCCTTGCGGTCGGGGTGCTCTTCCATATATTCCTGCACCGCTTTCTGCGCGGCATTGTAAGAACCGGACAGATGCTTGGTGATGGTCAGAGCAAAGACACAATCGGCATCACCGAACGCCTCCAGCCACTCACCCACATTGGGGCAGGAAGATCCAGATTTGCCCTTATAGGCCTGCAGATCTGCCACCATAGCGGCAACATTCAAATTTACATCATCCACATATTCTTTCTGGGCAACGATTTTCATAGGAACGGTGGTAAAGTTCACACCGGGCAAAGCAAAAACATTGGCAGAGGAATCCGCCACAATACGAAAACGCATAATATACCTCTCAAAATTATCGGTTTTTCAAAAACTGATGATATTGTATCAACAAACTTTTTACAAGTCAAGCAAAAACGGAAAGAATTGACAAATGAACTATATTTCGCTATACTATAGCCTAGGTGATGCCAAATGACAAGCGCACAAAAAATGGCAGCAGCGGAACAGATCCGCAATTTTCGACTGCCAAGATACCATGAGATCCCGGATGTGGGTCTTTATCTGGAGCAGACCAGCAAATATCTGGCAGGTTTTTTAGACCCCATCCTGCCGGGCATTCTGACCCCCTCCATGATCAGTAACTATGTGAAAAAAGGGCTTATCGACAGTCCCGCAAAAAAGCAATACAGCCGGCAGCAGATCGCTTACCTCTTCTTCATCGCCATGGCTAAAAATGTATTGAGCCTGGATGCGCTGCGGGGCTTCATCCTGCTGCAGAAGCAGACCTACGGCCTTGAGAAAGCATACAACTACTTTGTGGAGGAATTCGAGAACCTGCTGTTCTTCACGTTTGAACTCAAGGAATCCATCGACACCGTCGGCAAGGAAAATACGGATGAAAAGCGGCTGCTGCACAGCTGCATTGCCGCCGTAACCCAGATCATTTATCTGGAAAAAAGCCTCTCGGCCATTGCTGAAGAATGATTTTTACCGTACCTGCCCTTCCGGTGGGTACGGTTTTTATCTTTTTTATGACGATGCGGATTGACAATTTTCTATTTTTATGGAATAATATTTAAGTTAAATTCAGATGTAAAGGGAGGCTTTTTTATGAAGCAATCCAGAACCCATAACTGCGGCGAGCTGCGTCTGTGCAACGCCGGAGAAACCGTTACCATCGTCGGCTGGCTGGAAAATGTCCGCGAAGTGGGTAACAATTTTGCCTTCTGCGTGGTTCGTGACTACTACGGCACCACCCAGGTGGTTGTTGAAAACGAAGAGATGATGAAGCTGATCAAGCCCATCAACAAGGAGTCCACCATCTCCGTCACCGGTATCGTCCGTGAGCGTGAGAGCAAGAACACCAAGATCCCCACCGGTGAGATCGAAGTGGTTCCCTCCGATATCAAGGTGCTGGGCAAGTGTGTCCACAACCAGCTGCCTTTTGAAATCAACAAGAGCCGTGATGCTGACGAGAATGTCAGACTGAAGTACCGTTATCTGGATCTGCGTAACCCCGCAGTGAAGCAGAACATCATTCTGCGCTGCCAGGTGGTCGCTGCCATCCGCGCAGCCATGACCGAGAAGGGCTTCCTGGAGATCACCACCCCCATCCTGACCGCTTCCTCCCCCGAGGGCGCCCGTGACTACCTGGTTCCCGCCCGTAA
>JAGCMI010000076.1 GCA_017646545.1 Oscillospiraceae bacterium
CCGGCGCTTCCCCAATGCCAAGAAGTATCGGCACACACAGAACATGGTTGTTCCGAAGCCCAAAGACCGCATTGCGCTGTCTGACGCAGAGCTTCGGGTACCGAAGGGCTGCAAGCTGATTTATCGCCAGGAGTACAAGCCCGGTTGGCCGCAGTACATCCGCTATGCGCTGCCGGCCAGGGATAAATCAGGGGATACAGGAGGAGTGACATGAGCAGACCAAGATATAGGTGGTGGGGATTTGTTCGGAAGATGATCCGGGACTTTCCGATGCTGGAAAAGTCGCTTGAGGATCTGCATCAGCAGAACGTGACCGCCGATCATTCTGGAATGCCAAAGGGCGGTGGCGACGGAAGAGGGTTGGAGTCAGTTGCTATGCGCAAGTTGGAGCGCGATGACCAACAGTGTTATGACGCAGTGGCAGATGCAACCGAACTCACAAAGTTGCGACCAGATGGTCAGGAACGAATGAAGTTGATACACCTGATGTACTGGGCTAAGAAGCCAATGACGGCGAGGTCTGCTGCAGCGCACCTACATATTGCGGATATTACGGCGGTGAGGTGGCACGGCGATTTTGTGCGCCTTGTGGCCGAGCGCTATGGATTTACCGTAAGATGATATTTCAAAGCCAAAAATCTGTGTTATTCTGGTACCGTTAAAAGATTGCACAGAGGCTTGGGGATGTCCCTGAGCCTCTTTTGCATGGAGAATGACAATGACGCAGAAATTCTTGAACTGGCTGAAAGACTTGATTGCTTCCGGTGATGTGCATCCGTTCTATGTTTCGGGTGAATGGATTGCGAAGACAATCGAAGTGCGGAAGCTCGACAGGGACGAATGCCAGATATGCAAAGAGCGTGGCAAGTATTCCAGGGCTGACTTGGTACACCACGAGAAGCATTTGAAGAAATTTCCTCACCTTGCGCTGGATATTTACTACATCGACGATGATGGGCAGCGCAAGCGGAATTTGAGATGCGTGTGCAAAGACTGCCACGAATATGTTTGCCATCCGGAGCGCCTGCGGCGAAAGAAGAAAGTGACCTTTGAGACCGAAGAGCGCTGGGATTGATAACATACCCCCCATCGAAAAAAGCGGCATTTTCCCGGAGTTCCTTACTCGGCAGGGTCCAAGACATTCCGGAGATTTATGCGCGCCCGCGTGAAGGGGAGGGGGGTAACTGGCCCCAATAACGGAACAAGTGGCCCCAATAACGGAACAAGTGGTCCTAGTAACGGAACAAATGGGTCTAGTAACGGAACAAGTGGGCTGACGGCAGAATGGAAAGAGGTGATGGATGCATGGCGACTGAGAAGAAGAGGGTTTGGGATAGAACCAAGGCCTACAAGGAGATGCGGGAGCAGATGATCGCGGATCTGAAGGGTGCCGGCATCTACAACGCCTATTTTCTGGACAAGGTGGACAGGTTTATGAGCCTGTGGGTGCGGTCGAAGGAGCTGGAAGAGGATCTGGCTATTCGGGGCATCCGGGTGGAGTACTGCAACGGCAGCCAGCGGGGCGAAACCGACAACAAGAGCCTGGACAGGCTGATGAAGGTTTATGACCGCATGGACGAATTGCACCGCCAACTGGGTTACCAGGAAACGGTGAAGGCCGGTCGTCAGGCACAGGCCAAAATGAATGCGGACGGTGAGGACGATGAGCTGTAACATCGACCCCAGAATCCTGGAGTTCATGGAGATCGTGGAGTCCGGGCAGCAGGCGGCGAACAGGGATGTAAAAGCCCTGATGGCCCTTGTGCGCCGGTGCTTTGAGACTGAGCCGATCTACACCGACGAAGAGCAGTTTACCAAGTATCTGTCCCTGCAAAAATATTTCCCCTATGAGCTGATCCCCTGGGAAAAGTTCCTGCTGGGCCTGTGGTGCTGCACCTACTGGAAAGGCCCGATGCAAAAGCCCAGGTGGCCGGACTGCTTCGGTTTGCTGGGCCGTGGTGCCGGCAAGGATGGCTTTATTGCTTTTGTGTGCGCCTGCATGGTAAGCCCCTACAATCCGGTACAGCGCTACGATGTGGACATCTGCGCCAACAACGAAGAACAGGCCCAGCGGCCGATGCTGGACTTTATCGATGTGCTGGAAACGCCGAAATTTGAGGAGAAGCTGAAGCGGCACTACTACCACACCAAGGAAACGGTGCGGGGCAAGAAGAACCGGGGCCGCATCAAGGGCCATACCAACAACCCCAAGGGCCGCGACGGCCTGAGAAGTGGCATGGTGATCTTCAACGAGGTTCACCAGTACGAGAATTATGACAATATCACGGTGTTTACCACCGGTATGGGCAAAGTCGACCAACCACGGGTCGGCTTTTTTACATCCAACGGCGAGGTTTCCGAGGGTCCGCTGGACGACTATCTGGAAACGGCTATGCGGGTGCTGCATGAGGGACACCCGGACAACGGAACCCTGTATTTTATCTGCCGCCTGGATGCGGTGGAGGAGGTCCACAGCGAAGCCAACTGGGCAAAGGCCAACCCATCGCTGCCGTATTTCCACACGCTGCTGGATGAGATCCGCAAGGAATATGCCAAGTGGATGGATAAGCCGGACCAAAACAGCAGCTTTATCACAAAGCGCTTCGGCATCCGTTCCGGACAGAAGGAGATCATGGTGACCACCTACGAGAAGATCAAGGCCACCAACAAAGAGCTTCCGGATCTGAAGGGCTGGAAATGCGTTGCGTCTATCGACTACGCGGAACTGAGCGACTGGGCATCGGTCAACCTGCATTTCCGCAAAGGTGAGCAGCGCTTTGACATCAACCACACATGGATCTGCAAGCATTCCAAGACACTGCACCGGGTGCGGGCACCATGGCAAAAGTGGGTGGAGGAAGGATACTGTACTTTGGTTGACGATGTGAGCATCCACCCGGATCTGCTGGCCCAGTATATCCGGGAGGCAATGCGGAAGTACCAGGTTAAGATGCTGGCAATGGACCAGTTCCGATGGACGCTGCTTTCCGAGAGCCTGAAGAAAATAGGCTATGATGCCCGGAACAAGGAAAAGGTGAAGCTGGTACGGCCATCGGATATTATGCAGGTGGAGCCGGTGATCCAGGAATGCTTCGACCGGGAGCTGTTCCACTGGGGCAACAATCCTTGTCTGCGGTGGGCCGTGAATAATACCAAGCGGGTGCGCAGCTCCAAGAAACAGGGGTGCGACACCGGCAATTTTATTTATGCAAAGATCGAGGCCAAGAGTCGCAAAACAGACCCGTTTATGGCGTTGGTGGCGGGCATGGTGGCGGAGTCGGTGCTGGGCACCGGGGAAGTGCCGAAACTGCCGCCGGTTGGGGCTGTGGGGTTCTGATGGGCGTAATCCTCTGCTTTGGGGATTGCCACCCCAGTGTGCGCACTGGCTCGCAATGACAGATATTTGAAAATTTCAAGTTGAATGGGAGTGAGGACAATGGCAATGAGTTTTTTCCGGTGGTTGGTCGGCGGCAAGAATGGCGGTAGCACAAAAGAGGTTACCGTTCAGGAAATGCAGGCGGTTGCCCAGGAGCTGAGCGTGCGAATGATGGCGTTTCAGGTGTGCGTGAACATGATCGCCAACGCCATCGGCAAATGCGAGTTCAAGACCTTCAAGGATAAAAAGCCCGTAAAGGGTGCGGAGTACTACATGCTGAATGTAGAACCCAATATCAACCAGAACAGCACCATGTTCTGGCATGAGATGATATTCCGGCTGTACCAGGGTAATGAGGCACTGGCCATCTCTACAAAGCACCGGGACGGACACGAAATGCTGGTGGTGGCGGACAGTTGGGATCATCCGGACAAGTACCCCGCTAAGCAGAATGAGTACCGGAATGTGAAGGTGGGTGAGACGACCTACAACAAAACCTTCCGGGAAAATGAAGTGCTCCACCTGAAGCTGAACCACGCAAACATCCAGCCGGTGCTGGATGCAATCTATGGCTGCTATAACAAGCTGATGAACGCGGCCCAAAAGAACTACACACGGGGTAAGGGAATTCGGCTGAAGGTGAAGGTGGACCAGGTGGCCAGCGGTGAGGAGGGGTATGCTGCGAAGTTCAAGGAGCTGATGGACGCCCAGGTAAAGCCCTGGATCCAGTCCGACAGTGGTGTGCTGCCCCAGTTTGACGGCTACGAATAC
>JAGCMI010000077.1 GCA_017646545.1 Oscillospiraceae bacterium
GGTCACGCTGGTGAGCGGCGCAGGTACCGGTGGTACGGCGGGGCAGAATCTTGCCGCGCTCGGACAGGTCACGGCGCAGCTTAGCGGTATCCTTGTAATCAATACCGGTAGCCTTGTCCACGCAGAAAGCACAAACCTTCTTGCGCTTGCGGGGACGCATACGCTGTTCGTTAGCCATGGATTTTTCCTCCTTCGTAAGCATTGTGAAAAAGTTTTAGTTGTTAGAAGGGCAGCTGTGCATCGTCATCTTCCAGCATCGCAAAGTCGGATGCGGAAGAAGCGGGGGCGGAATAGCCGCCGAAGCTGCTAGCAGGGGCAGAGTAGCTGCTTCCGGTGTAGGAAGAGCCGCTGTCGCCATCGCGCTTGCTGTCGCCAAAGTAAGCGTTTGCTACGATGACCTCAGCAGTGCGGCGCTTGTTGCCTTCTTTGTCGGTCCAGTCCCGCATTTCCAGACGACCGTCTACCACGATCATGCGGCCCTTGGTGAAATACTTGGAGATGAACTCTCCGGTCTGACGCCAAGCGACACAGTCGATAAAGTCGGTCTTCTTTTCGCCGCCGTCCCGGCCACCGAAGTCACGGTCGACTGCGATGGAGAAACTGGCGACGGCCACGCCGCTACCGGTGCGGCGGAGCTCGGGATCACGGGTTAGGCGACCCATGAGGGTGATGTGGTTGAGCATTGATTAGCCCTCCACGACGGTGGTCAGGCAGCGCATAACGCCTTCAGTGATCTTCATAACGCGCTCCAGCTCTGCGGGGAACTCGGGCTTGGACTCGAAGTTCATCAGAACGTAGTAGCCTTCAGTCAGATCGTTCACGGGGTATGCCAGACGACGCTTGCCCCAGACGTCGATGTTGGAGAGGGTACCCTCCGCCTCCACCATTGCCTTGAACTTTTCCACAAGAGCGTTGATGCCCTCCTCGCCCTGAGCGGGGTCGATGATGTAGAGCACCTCGTACTTACCAGTGATCTTAGCCATGTTGATTGCACCTCCTTTTGGTCTTTTGGCCCACGATCGCGTCGTGAGCAAGGATTTGTCCGCATTTGCAGACCTAGCTATTTTATAGGATTGGCTCAAGAAAGTCAAGAACTTTTTTGCAAAAATTCCGAATTTTTTACAAAAAGGGGTAAAATACAGAAAAAAGGCGCCCCGATTGGGGCGCCCCGTTTCTGTTAGCAGCAGCGATTGGTGTCGCACTCGCAGCCACAGCCGCAGCCGTTGCCAGAGAAGGTGCCGCCCTGCTGGCCGCAGCCGCAGAACAGGATCAGCAGGATGATGATCCAGCACAGATTACCACCGTAGAAACCGTTATTACCAAAGTTACACATAATACATACCTCCAAGGCGATTGATGCGGTTCGTCACCGCTCATCCCATGTTATGTTTCAGCATGAAAAATGTGCGCCACATCCGCCACTGTGTTCTAAATCGCTGATGCGGTGACCCAGCACTTTGATCTGTTCCTCCACCACCGGCATCCGCCGGGCGAAATGATTGTGCTCCCGTACCTCCTGGGTCAGCTCCTCCAGCTTGGCATCAGTTACTGCTTGGGCGGTGCGGATGGCCACCTCGTTTTTCCGGGCGGAAAGATGATTGCTCAGCAGCACGCCGGACAGTGACAGAATACCGGTGATCAATGCGGCAACGATGGCTTCGCTCATAAAAAGTCCCCCTTTCTGAAAATACTTCTTCACAAAGGGGAACAAATGGGGATGCGGTTGCATGCCAATATGCAATTGTCGAAAAATGTCGAGAAAAATTGTGCTGGAAATCGTTGCAAAATTCGTCGTATTCTGTTACTGTGTAGTAGTATGAGGGGAGGCAGGAGAGATGCCGATGTTGAAGCTGTTGATCGCCGATGGAACGGATGAAACCAGACAGGAACTGGAGCTACTGATGCGGGATCGGTGTGTGGTTAAGACCTGCGCCGATGGAGAAACTGCGCTGGAACTGCTGAAGCAGTTTGTTCCGGATATTTTGGTGTTGGATCTGATGCTGCCCAAAACCGACGGACTGAGTCTGCTGCAGATTATGCAGCAATGGCAGATGAACCCTATGGTGCTGGCCCAGACCGGAATCAACAGTCCCTATGTGATGGATAGCTTAAGCCGCATGGGTGTGTCCTATGCCATGCAGAAACCCTGCAGCATAAAGGCGCTGGAGGTGCGGATTCAGGATTTCATGGCACAGCTGCAGGATGCGCCGCCCAAACCTCAGAACGACAATCAGATCATTGGAAATATTCTCATGTCCATGGGATTTTCTCCCAAGCTCGATGGCTACGGATATTTGATGGATGCCATTCCGCTGTATGCCCAAGACCCTTCTCAGTCCATTACCAAAGAACTGTATGTGGCGGTGGGACAGCTGCGGAAGAAAGAGGCTTCTCTAGTGGAACGATCGATCCGCAGCGCCATTGAAAAGGCATGGAAGGAACGGGATGATGCGGTTTGGCGGCAGTTTTTCCGCCCGGCGCCCGATGGCACCATTGCCCGACCCAGCAACGGCACATTGATTGCCCGTGTGGCCCATGCGTTGGTTGGCCGTGGGCAACAAATTCATATCGCATGAAAATACCCGGAAGGTTCTGTGACCTTCCGGGTCTTGTTTTTATTCCTGCCCCGTAAAATGTTTGCACAGCGGTGCAAGGGGACAGTTGTGGCATTGGGGACTTCTGGCGATGCAAACTTCCCGGCCAAAGAGCACGATGCGGTGGCAGAAGTCGGAACTTTCCTCCGGAGGCAAAATGGAGCGCAGCTGCCGCTCCACTTTTTCCGGGTCCTTGCTGCCGTCGGTCAGTCCCAAACGGCCGCAGATGCGGATGCAATGGGTGTCACAGACCACACTGCCGGGGGCGCCGTACAAATCACCCAGAAGCAAATTGGCGGTCTTGCGACCCACACCGGGGATCTTCAGCAGCTTTTCCATGGTGTCGGGCACTTTGCCGTCATAATCCTGCAGCAGCATCTGGCAGCCCAGCACGATATCTCTGGCTTTGTGCTTGTAAAAGCCGCAGGAGTGGACGAAATTTTCCACATCCGTAATATCAGCCGCAGCCATGGCCTCCAAAGTGGGATAAGCGGCAAACAGCGCAGGGGTCACCAGATTGACTCTTGCATCGGTACACTGGGCAGAAAGCCGCACAGCGATCATCAGCTCATAATCTTTCTTATAGTGCAAAGCGCAGGGCGCATCCGGATAGCGCTCTTTTAAGATGTCAATGATGGATTGGACTTTCTCGTTCATACCCGTCCCTCCTTTTTCACCATTTTATCATAAAAAGGGAGAAAAAGAAAGAGGCAAGATCCGGATGTCTTTGCTACAGCACCTCGTCGATGATTTGCGCAGACAAGGCGGAGATTTCGTAGGTGGTTCTCTCCTGCGTGCCTTCCTCAGAAAGCTTGGTGTAGACCCGGCTTTGCAGTCTGCCTTGAATGCAAATCACATCGCTGGTATGGCAGGCGGATACTTCCTGGGCGGTGCGCCCCCAGAGGATGCAGGGCAGGTAATCTGCCCGTTTGAATGCCCGTGGCACAGCCATCATCACATCGCAGATCTCCCGTCCTAACGGGGTACGACGCAGATTTGGCTCCCGGCAAAGAGAACCTTGCAGCACCACCTCATTGGCAGGCGGTTCATCGGTGGTGCTGATGGCGGAGGCGAAGACAAAGATCAGCAGCCGGCGGACGCCGTTTTCCCGAAGATTGTGGGAACGGATCTGCCCCTGCACCTGCAGCATGGCACCGCCGGACAGATCCATGGTGTTCAGCAGCCGTTCCTCTGCGATCACCGGCAGCAGATCGATTGCGCCGGACAACCGGGGGACGGACAGTACAAAGCGATAAAACCGCTTGTGGTGGTTTTCGTGGGAGAATTGGGGTAGCTGCTCCAGCTCACCCCGAAGCAGAATGTTATTTTCCGTATGTTCCA
>JAGCMI010000078.1 GCA_017646545.1 Oscillospiraceae bacterium
GGTTTCTGCCGCATTGATGGCCAGTTGGGGCGTTAGGATGCTGCGGGAGGGAGAAAATACCTCGGCCCATGGATTATTCTTTCCGAGCACCAAATCGGTAAGCACGGTGGCGGCCACCATGGAGCCGGTCATCCCCCATTTGTGAAAGCCGGTGGCAACAAATATGCCCGGAGTGTGTTTGGAATAGGGGCCGATATAGGCAATACCATCCAAACTCATGCAGTCCTGAGTGGCCCATCTTGCCACTTCTTGGGCATGGGGATAGGCACTTGCTGCCAGTTGGGATAATTCTGCCCAGCCACGGCTGCGTTTTCCGGTGCGGTGTCCGCCACCACCCAACAGCAGCAAATCACCGCAGCTGCGAAAAGAAAGGCTGTTGTCCCCCTCTCCAATATACATTCCCCCGGGAAAGTGTGTGTTTTGCAGCGCCAGCACATAGCTGCGGTGCTGGTACAGTTTAAGAAAATAGCTGCCATGGGTGTTGATCAAGGGGAAATGGGTGGCGACGATCACCTTTTCAGCATGGATGCGGCCGGTGTCCGTAATGGCGGTGCGTCCCTCCAACCGTCGTACGGGAGTATTTTCGTAAATGTTGAGCCCCTTTGCTATGTGGGCAGCAAACTCCAAGGGATGAAACTGTGCCTGCTGTCGAAATTTGACGGCGCCTACGGTCTGAAAGGGCAGGGGCAGTTCCTCTTTTAGGGATGCAGGATACCCCAAAAGATGCAGGGCGTGTACTTCCTGCTCCAAGATTTGCCGGTTTTCCAGAGAATAGGCAAATGCGTTTTGGAGCTCAAACCGGCAGGGAATCTCCTTGCACAGCTGCTGATAGGCAGCAACTGCGGCCTGATGGGCCTGCAAATACATTTTTGCCCGTTCCCGCCCCAGTTTCTCCAGCAGTTTGTGATAAATAAGACCGTGCTGGGCGGTGATCTTTGCGGTGGTGTTTTGGGTCACACCGCCGCAGATGCGCCCGGCTTCCAGCAAAATGGTATCCACACCGGATTGTTTCAATCGATACGCGCACAGCAGTCCTGCCATGCCGCCGCCAATGACCAGCACTTGCGTTTGTTTCTCCCCATGTAATTGCGGAAAGCGGGGAAGGGCAGTTTCTGCCCAAATGGAATTTAACATAAGCATCACCCTAAGGATTGTGGACAGCCACCCCCAAAACTATACAAAAACGAGGCAGCGAATTTCGCTGCCTCGTGATGTTCAGGAAAGATTATGCAAACAGGGGCTTCAGTGCGTTGGACAGTTCGGTCTTCTGCTCCTCAGCGGCGGCAATATCCTTGCCCAAGGTGGTGTAGTAAGCCTTGATCTTGGGTTCGGTGCCGGAGGGACGGACGATGACGCTGGCGCCACCCTGCAGGGTGTATACCAGCACATTGGCGCTGGGCAGACCGGTTTCTTCGGTCTTGGTGTAGTCGGTCACCTTGACCACGTCATAGCCGCCGATAGCATGGGGAGGATTGCTCCGCAGGAAAGCCATAATTTCGGCCATCTTGTCCATGCCGGAAAGGCCGGGGAACTCGAAGGAGTCCACCTTGTTCAGGTAGCGGCCATACTGGCTGTAGATTTCCTCCATACGGGCCTTGAGGGAGGAACCGATGCTGCGGTAATATGCAGCCATTTCGCAAATCAGCATGGATGCCACCACAGCATCCTTGTCGCGGACATAGGGACCTGCCAGGTAACCGTAGCTTTCTTCAAAGCCCAGGATGAAGCGCTCCACTTCGCCATTTGCTTCCAAACCGGCAATCTGGTCACCGATCCACTTAAAGCCGGTGAGCACATTGCGCATCTCTACGCCATAGTGGGCGGCAACGGCATCAGCCAGAGGGGTGGAAACCAGGCTCTTGACGGCAACAGCGTTCTTGGGCATGGTGCCCTTTTCGATGCGGCCGGCGCAGATGTAGTCCAGCAGCAGAACGCCTACTTCGTTACCGGAAACCAGTTCGTAGCTGCCATCGGGACACTTCATGGCGATGCCCACGCGGTCAGCGTCGGGGTCAGTAGCCAGCATCAGGTCAGCGCCGGACTTTTCAGCCAGTTCCAGACCCAGCTTCAGAGCCTCGAAAATTTCGGGGTTGGGGTAGGGGCAGGTGGGGAAGTTGCCGTCGGGATACTTCTGCTCAGGAACGATGGTGATATCGTCAATGCCAATGTCATTCAGAATGCGGGTAACGGGCACCAGACCGGAGCCGTTGAGGGGGGAGTAAACCAGCTTCAAGCCGGCAGTCTTGCACAGGCCGGGACGAACCTGGCATGCCTTAATGGCATCGTACAGACCTTCCTTGCAGTCCTCGCCCACATATTCGATCAGACCCTTTTCAACGCCTTCTTCAAAACTCATCAGCTTAGCGCCGGTGAGGATGTCGGTGTTCTGAATTTCAGCATAAACAACAGCGGCGGCATCGTCGGTCATCTGGCAACCGTCGGGACCGTAAGCCTTATAGCCATTGTACTTGGCGGGGTTATGAGAAGCGGTAACCATAATACCGGCATTGGCCTGATAGTAACGGGTAGCGAAACTCAGCGCGGGAACGGGCATCAGCGCGTCATAAATGCGAACCTTAATGCCGTTGGCAGCCAGCACGCATGCAGCTTCCTTGGCAAATACATCGCTCTTGATACGGCTGTCATAGGAAATGGCAACCAGCTGATTGCCGCCCTGGGTCTTGACCCAGTTTGCCAAACCTTGAGTGGCCTGACGGACAACATAGATGTTCATGCGGTTGCTGCCTGCACCCAGCACGCCACGCAGACCTGCGGTGCCAAACTTCAGTGCAACGGCAAAACGGTCTTTGATCTCGGCTTCGTTGCCGGCAATGCCTGCCAGCTCAGCGGTCAGGTCGGGATCTTCCAGAGAGAATTCGCTCCAGCGCTTGTAATCGTTCATGTACATAAATTAGTCACCTGTCCTTATTCATTTTCTGCAAGGGGATGGGATGCGATGTATTGATCCAGAATATCACAAGCCAACAGCACCATGCGGGCACAGGGACGCTGGGCGTAATACTCGGCAGTACGGGGGGTGGGCGCCGGGTCGGAGGGAGGATTTTTCAGAATATCCCGGCAGATGATACTGCCTGCCACTTCCTTGAACTGGGCGCAAAGGTTTTGTACATCGGAGTAAACGGCCATCTGATTTTCAGCATGGGGAGGCTCGTAGCCATACAGCGTGCCATAGACCATGCACATACCGCTGACGGCGCCGCAGACTTCTCTCTGCCGGCCGAAGCCACCGCCAAAGGGGGAGGCCATCTTGGCGGTCGTCTTGGGATCGAGACCGGTCACATCACAAAATGCCACAGCCACTGCCTGGGCGCAGTTATAGCCTTCGCAGAACAGCTGGGCGGCGTATTCGCCATGAGTCATAGAATCGCTCCTTTACCACATATTTTGTATATTATAACATTGGACGGCAGAAAAGTACAAGAGAATTTATTGCTATTTTTCTAAATTTCTGTTATTGTTTTTTATAAAGGAGGGGTGTTATGAAAATCATGGTAAGCGCCTGCTTGTTGGGCAGAAATTGCAAGTATAACGGCGGCAATAATCTGGATGAAAAGGTCTGCGCTTTTGTGCAGGGGCATGAAGTGATCCCCGTGTGCCCGGAGGAACTGGCTGGTCTGGGCATCCCCAGAGTGCCCATGGAAATTGTAAATGGGGTGCTCATCAATAAAGAGGGCGTGGTAGTGGACGAACCGGTGCGCCGGGCGGTATCCCAGATCGTGGCGGAGCATCCGGATGTGGATCTGGCGATCCTCAAATCCCGCAGCCCCACCTGCGGTGTCAAGCAGGTTTATGACGGCACCTTCTCCGGTGTGCTGGTGGATGGCTCCGGCACTTTGGCCCAGGCGCTGCAAGAGGCGGGCATTCCTACCCTCGATGCAGAAGAGGTTGAGAAGGTATAAAAGAAAACCGACGCAAATGCGTCGGTTTTTTCTTATGCTTCGTAGGTGGGCAGCTGCACGATAATGGGCTCATGCTTCAGCGCAGGGATCAGCTTCTGTACCAGATCCTGGGTTTCCATCCGCAGGGAAGAGGTGTTGATGCAGGGGTGGCAGCCCACATGAGGATGTTTCAGCACATCTTCGTCAATCAGCAGCTGGATGCGGTTTTCCTTGTCGTTCATCAGGCCCAGAATGCTGAGAGAACCGGGGGTGATGTCCAAAAATTCCTCCATATATTTGCCGTCGGCAAAGCTGAGGCGGGAAGAGCCAATCTGGGCAGACAGATCCTTGGTCTTGAAGACTTTGTCACCGGGCATCATCAGCATATAAAAGCTGGTGCATTGCCGGTTGCACAGCAGCAGATTTTTGCAGATCAAACCGCCCAGAGATTCGTCGATGGCGGCGCAGATTTCCATGGTCATGGCAGGTTCGTGATCCAGCCGGTAATAGGTAATGCCCAGGCTGTCCAGAAGATCATAGGAACGAATTTCTTTTTCCAGTCTGCCGCTGCAATCGGCAGGCCGTCCGTGCTGCAGTTGTAATTGCATCATAATTTCTCCTTTATCTTGCACGCAGTTCCCAGAAGGCCACGGCGCTGGCAGCAGCCACATTCAGGGAATCCACACCGTGATACATGGGGATTTTGACGGTAAAGTCGCAGGATGCGATGGTGTCATCGGTGAGGCCGTCACCCTCAGAGCCCATCAAAATAGCCAGCTTCTGCTCCTGCTGCAGCTGGGGATCGTCAATGGAGTAAGAATCGTCCCGCAGCGCCATGGAAACGGTCTTGAATCCCAGTTCCCGCAGCAGATCCATGCCGGGGTGGGGCCAATCGGTGATCTCGTTTCCGATAAAAGTCCAGGGAATCTGGAATACCGTACCCATGCTGACTCTGGCAGAGCGACGGTACAGAGGATTGGAGCAGCCGGGGGTCAGCAGCACCGCATCCATGCCCAGCGCTGCGGCAGAACGGAAAATAGCGCCCACATTGGTGGGATTTTGCACATTCTCCAGCACCACCACCCGGCGGGCATCCCGGCAGATTTCCTCCACCGTGGGAAGTTTTGGGCGGCGCATGGCGCACAGCACGCCCCGGGTCAGATGGTAGCCGGTGAGATTGCACAGCAGATCTTCGTCTGCGGTAAACACGGGGATATCGGGGCAGCGGGCGATAATCTCTGCAGCGGAGCCATCGATGTCCTTGCGTTCCATCAGCATGGAAACCGGTACGCAGCCAGCATCCAGCGCCCGGTGAATGACCTTGGGACTTTCTGCAATGAACATGCCCTTGGCCGGTTCGAAGCGGTTTAACAGCTGCGCTTCGGTCAAACGGGCGTAAACATCCAGCTCCGGAGCGGAGAAATTGGTGATTTCAATAACATTGGGCATAGGGTGAGCCTCTTTTCAACATGAATGCACATATTTTATCAAAAGAAATTGAAAAAGTCTATTGCAAAATTTGGTAAAAGGGTGTAGTATATATCGGTATAATGCCGGATTATGGCGAAAAATTTGAAATGAGGTAATAACATGGTCAAGAGAATTGCGCTGCTGCTGTTGGTTTGCGCCATGCTGTTCAGCATGATTGCATGTGGTCAGGATCCTGCCACCAACCCCAGCACCAACCCCACTGAGCCCACTGAGCCCAGCACTAATCCTACTGAGCCCAGCACCCAGCCCACTGAGCCCAGCACCAATCCTACTGAGCCCAGCACCCAGCCCACTGAGCCCAGCACCGAGCCCACTGAGCCCAGCACTGAGCCCACTGAGCCCAGCACCCAGCCCACTGAGCCCTCCGAGCCCATTGATCCCAACGACCCCTGGGCAAGCTACGATTGCATCACCATTGCTGAAGCTCTGGCTCTGTGTGAGAAATTTGTTGACGCACCTTCCGCTGAGCGCTACTACATCCGCGCTACCGTGAAGTCCATCGACAACAAGACCTACGGTCAGATGACCATTATGGATGAGACCGGCGAAATCATGGTTTACGGCAGCGCCAATGCTGACGGCTCCGCCCGTTACGACGCAATGGAAAGCAAGCCCGTTGCAGGCGACGAAGTGCTGCTGTACGGCACCCTGCAGAACTACAAGGGCAACACCAAGGAAGTCCAGAATGCATGGATCATCGACTTCGTCCATGAAGAAGGCGAAGTGGAAGAGCCCAAGCTGCCCGCTGACGGCACTGAGCTGACCATCGCTGAGATCCTGGCTCTGCCCATTGCCAGCGGTGTCACCACCACCGAGCACTACATTGTGAAGGCTACCGTCGAGTCCATTGCCAATGCTACTTATGGCCAGATGTGGATCACCGATGGCACCGGTACCATCAGCGTTTACAACTCCAAGGCTGAGGACGGCACTTTCTACAGCGAGATGACCGATAAGCCCTACAAGGGCGACAAGGTGACCCTGAAGTGCACCGTGCAGAACTTCAACGGCACTATGGAGATCAAGCAGGCTTACATTATCGCCTTCGAGCATGTCGAGGCTGAGGTTGATCCCTCTGAGTACACTTCTATGACCATTGCCGAGGCTCGCGACGCTGTCAAGGGCACCAAGGTGCAGGTCAGCGGCGTTGTTGCCCAAATCACCTACGCCAACGGCTTCATCCCCAGCGGTGTTATCCTGGTTGACGAGACCTCTTCCATCTATGTTTACGACGGCGACCTGGCTGCCCGCTGCGCTATCGGCAACACCGTTTCCATCTACGCATCCAAGACCTACTGGGTCCTGGAGACCGAGCAGAACAATGCTGACAAGTTCGGCTACATGGGCTGCAACCAGCTCGAGAGCGCTTCTGTTATCAGCATTGAGGAGACCAACAGCGATTTCGACAAGTCCTGGATTGAGACCACCACTGTTAAGGAAATCATGGATACCCCCGTTACCGAGGATATCAGCACCATCATCTTCAAGGTCACCGCTCAGATCAAGGAAGTTCCTGGCAACGGTTTTACCAACTTCTATATCAATGACCTGGATGGTAAGACTGGCTCCTACGCTTACAGCCAGTGCAACGGCGGCGACTTCACTTGGCTGCGTGAGTTCGACGGCAAGATCTGCACTGTTTACCTGATGGCTCTGAATGCAAAGTCCACCGCTGCTGAATGCTTCTGGCGTTTCCTGCCCATCGCTGTTGTGGACGAGGGCTTCGATGTTTCCACCGTCAACTTTGCCGAGCTGGCTGTTAAGTACTACGGTGTGGAGCAGTTCCTGCCCTTCTATTCCGGCAACCCCGCTCTGGAGCTGCTGACCTCCGTTGACAACGATGTGCTGGGTCTGACCGGTGCTACTTTGTCCTATGCCTCCAGCGATGAGTCCATCATCTCCGTTGAGGGCAATGTGATGAACTGCCTCAAAACCGGTACTGCCACCATCACCATCACCGGTGAGTACAACGGCGTGACCTACTCTGAGGATGTAACCATCGAAGTTGAGGTTGCACAGCAGGAGCAGACCTATCCCACCGTTTCTGATGCGATCGCTGCTGCTGTGGGCGAAACTGTCACCGTTAAGGGTGTTGTTGGCCCCTCTCTGGTCAACAGAAGCGGCTTCTATCTGATCGATGAAACCGGCGTGATTGCCATTATCACCGATGCTGACACGCTGGCCGTGCTGAACATCGGCGACGAGGTGGTGATGGAAGGTGTCCGCCACATCAACACCAAGGGCGGTGCCGGTTACTATGGCCAGACCTGCCTCAACAACGCTACTCTGGTAATCAACAACTATGGCAACCACAACTACTCCACCGCTGCCTTCAAGGGTGATATCAGCGTGGAGGACTTCTACAATCTGGATGTTACTGTGGACTACAGCACCAGCGTCTTTACCATGACCGCTACTGTCCTGCTGGAGGAGACCAAGTACTACACCAACATCTATATCTCCGACGGCACTACCAACATCCGTCTGTACTGCTCCAGCGCCAACCAGTACAACTGGCTGAAGCAATTCGCCGGCCAGGAGGTCACCATTGAGATCGCCGCTTGTAACTGGAACGATAAGAGCTATTACACCGGCTGCGTTCTGGCTGTTGTCCATGAGGATGGCACCAAGACCCTCAACACCCTGAACTTCAACTAAAACTTGTGAGAATCCCCACCGCGTCAAGCGGTGGGGATTTTTCTTTGTCACAGCTGTGGTTGCAAAAATGATGCCTGCATGCTATAATTTACCAACAAGAAATTTTGGAGGCTGCCCATGACCAAACTGTTGCTTCGATTGTTTGTAAAAGAATATAAAGACCCAACTTCCGCTGCGGTGCGGGGCAGGGTGGGCAAACTCTCCGGTGTGATGGGTATTGTTTGTAACCTGCTGCTGTTTGTGTTCAAAATCGTGGTGGGTACTATCTCCGGTGCGGTCTCCATCACCGCTGACGCCATGAACAATCTGTCGGATGCCACCAGCGCGGTGGTCACCTTGGTGGGTTTCAAGCTGGCGGAAAAGCCGGCGGATGCAGATCATCCCTATGGTCATGCCCGGTATGAATATCTGTCCGGTCTGGCGGTGGCGGGATTGATCGTGGTGATCGGTTTTGAACTGGCCAAGGCATCCGTGGAGAAGATTCTGCACCCTGCTGAGGTGCTGTTCTCCCTGCCGGTGTGCATTGTGCTGGTATTGTCTGTTTTGGTAAAGCTTTGGATGGGTATGTTCAACCGTTATTTGGGGAAATATATCCAATCCACTACTTTGCTGGCCACCGCTGCCGATAGCCGCAATGATGCCATTTCCACCACCGCTGTGTTGGTGGCAGGTATTCTGGGCACCGCATTCGGCTGGAAGATTGATGGCTGGATGGGTCTGGCGGTGGCGCTGTTTATTCTCTACAGCGGCGCTATGCTGGCCAAGGAAACCATCAGCCCCTTGCTGGGCGAAAATGCCAGCCCCGAACTGCGGGAGCAGATCGCCACGTTGGTTAGCAGCGTGCCGGAAGTGCTGGGCTACCATGATTTGATGGTTCACGACTATGGCCCCGGCCAGCGCTTTGCCAGTATGCATGTGGAAATGGATCAAAGTGCAGACCCTTTGACCTGCCATGAACTGATCGATAATTTAGAGCGGGCCTGCCTGCAGCAACTGAGTGTCCATCTGATCATTCATTATGATCCCGTGGTCACCGGTGATGAGGAAATGGATCGGCTCCGTGCCGTGGTGCAGAACCTGCTGCGGCAGCAGGATCAGCGGATTGGCATCCACGATTTCCGCATGGTGCGCGGTCAGGGACACAGCAATCTGATCTTTGACGCAGAATTGCCTGCGGAACTGATGCTGAAACAGCAGCAGGTGAAGCAGAAATTGGATGAGGATCTGGCTTCTTGTGAGCCGGGTACCTATTATACGGTGATCACCTTTGACATGGGCGCACCGGAATAATGTTTGAAATCAGGAGAAAGCAATGAGATCTTTTATTATAAAGGGAACCATCTGCTACAGCCTCAGTCCCAAGGAACTGGCGGTACATCCTAATGGCTACGCGGTGTGCGTGGATGGCGTTTCCATGGGCGTTTTTGCCCATATCCCCGGGGAATATCAGCATCTTCCGGCGCTGGATTATGGGGATCATTTGGTGATTCCGGGTCTGGTGGATCTGCACATCCATGGGCCCCAGTATACTTTCCGGGGCACGGGTATGGATCTGGAGCTGATGGATTGGCTGCAGAAGTATGCCTTCCCGGAGGAATCCCGTTTTGAGAATCCGGAATATGCGGCCCAAGCTTACGAGATTTTTGCCCGGCAGATGAAAAAAAGTGCCACCACCCGTGCGGTGGTCTTTGGCACGCGCCATGCTACCGCCACGGAAATCTTGATGGAAAAGCTGGAAGAAACGGGACTTGTGACCTATGTGGGCAAGGTGAATATGGATCAGAATGCGCCTGAAGGCTTGCAGGAAGCCAGTGCGGAAGCGTCCGCAGAAGCCACGGTACAATGGCTGGAGCAGACGGCTGAGCGCTTTGAACGGTGCAAACCTATTTTGACCCCTCGTTTTATTCCCAGCTGCTCCCGTCAGCTAATGGAAAAGCTGCAGGAAATCCGGAAAGCGTGGAATGTGCCGCTTCAGTCCCACTTGTCTGAAAATCCGCTGGAAATTCAAATCGTGGGTGAGATGTTCCCTCAAGAGCCTTCCTATGGCCATTGTTATGACCGCTTTGGCATGATGGATGAAAAAACCATCATGGCCCATTGCGTCTATTCCAGTCCGGAAGAAGTGCAGCTGATAAAGCAGCGCGGTGTCTTTGTGGCGCATTGTCCTGCTTCCAATACCAATATTGCCTCCGGCATTGCCCCCATCCGCCGATATCTCGATGGTGGCTTGCGTGTGGGTCTGGGCAGCGATGTGGCAGGCGGACAGACCGAGTCCATCTTCCGTGCCATGACCGATGCCATTCAGGTTTCCAAACTTTATTGGCGTCTGGTGGACAACAGCTGCAAGCCGCTGTGTTTTGCGGAAAGTTTCTATCTGGCCACCATGGGTGGCGGCGCTTTCTTTGGTAAGGTGGGTTCTTTCCTGCCGGGTTATGCCTTTGATGCGCTGGTGCTGGATGAAAGCGCCATGCCCTATTGGAGTCCCATGGACCCGGTGCAGCGGCTGGAGAGGTATGCCTATCTGCAAACGGGCGGTGAAGGCCTGCTGGCCAAATTCGTTGCCGGCACAAAAATCATATAAGAAAAGGGTGCACCTTGTAGGGTGCACCCTTTTTGTGTGGAATTACTCCTGCATCAGCTGCTGCTTGCTGTACTGCAGGGTGTACAGATGATGGTATCTGCCCTTCTGCTTCAGAAGCTGCTGATGGTTGCCCTGCTCAATGATCTTACCATGGGACAGCAGGATGATGTTGTCTGCGTGCTGGATGGTGGAAAGGCGGTGCGCCACGATCAGCATGGTGCCGATGTTCTTCATCTTTTCCAGGGAGTCCTGAATGAGAAGCTCGGTTTCCGTGTCGATATTGGCGGTGGCCTCGTCGAGGATCATGACGCTGGGCTTATGAATAATGGTTCTGGCGAAGCTCAGCAGCTGGCGCTGACCGGCGGAGAAGTTGTTGCCGCGCTCACGCACCGGCTCGTCCAGACCCTTTTCCAGACGGTTGATGAAGGAGTCTGCGTTGACATAGCGGCAGGCTTCCATCACTTCCTCGTCGGAGATGCCTTCGCTGCGCAGCAGGATATTGCTGCGGATATCGCCGGCAAAGAGGAACACATCCTGCAGCATCTGACCGAAGTGACGACGCAGGGAAGAGATCTTGATCTTGCGGATGTCAATACCGTCGATGAGGATCTGACCCTTCTGGATGTCGTAATTGCGGCAGATCAGGCTCAAAATGGTGGTCTTACCGGAACCGGTGGAACCAACGAAAGCCACGGTCTGCTTGGGGTCAATGTGGAAGGAAACGCCCTGCAGCACCCATTCATCGGGCTTGTAGGCAAACCACACATCCTTAAACTCGATTTCGCCACGGATCTCTTCCAGTTCGATGGCATCCTCTTCGTCCACCACCTGGGGTTCCATGTCCAGAATGGCGAAGATCTTTTCTGCGCCGGCAAAGCTCTGCTGCAGCATATCGAACTGCTCAGCCAGAGTCTGGATGGGGTTGAAGAAACGGGAAATGTAGCCGTAGAAGGCGACGACCAAGGCGCCATCAATTACCTGACCCATAAACTGGGTGTTGTTGATGTGAAGCCGGGCTGCGAAGAAGAACAGGCACATCTGGCTGGACACGAAGAGCATGTACACCATGGGGCGGAAGATGCCGAAGACATACATTCTGTTCTGCTTGGCCTTTTTCAGATTGGCGCTGCGATGGGCAAAGTCCTCAAACTTGCGCTGCTCCCGGTTAAAGATCTGGGTGATCTTCATACCGGAGAGGTTTTCGGACAGGTAGGTATTGATGTCGGTGGTGGCATTGGTGACCTTGCGGTGGACACGGCGGCTGAACTGACGGAAGAGCAATGTGAAGAGAATCACGAAGGGAACAAAGCACAGAATCATCAAGGTCAGGGCATAGTTCAGCAGGAACATGGCGACCAAAACACCGATGATAACCATGGAGTTCTTCAGCAGGGTCACGAAAATGTTGGTGAACATGAAGGAAATGCGGTTGGGGTCGTTGGTAACACGGGTCACCAGCTTACCCACGGGGATGTTGTTAAGCTGCTCGTGGCTCAGCTTTTCAATGTGGGTGAAGGTGTCCAGTCTGAGCTGGGACAGAATCTTCAGACCGATGCGCTGCAGAAGCAGAGCCTGCAGATAGGTGCAGATCAAGCTGACGATCAGAATGCTGGCGTATGTAGCAACCAGCGTGAACAGCTCTCTTAACTCAAAGTCTACGGCAATCAACTCCAGAACCCAGCTCATCAGCAGGGGAGAGATCACATCGTAGCAGGCGGAGATGATCATGATCACAAATACGGCAATAAAGCTCTTCCAGTGCGGTTTGACATAGTGCAACAGACGGGTAAACAGCTCTTTGTCGGAAATCTTGCGTTCCCGGTCGTCGCCATCATCTTTGCGCTTCTTGAGGGCGAACCATGCGAAGATAAAGGCGGTGGTAAAGGAACCGATGAGGGAAACGACAATGACGACGGGCAAAAATTCTTTCAGAAAATCAAGCATTGTGTTTACCTCCTTCCTCTTCCAGCTTTTGCAGGTCTACCATCTTGCGATATTCCTTGCAGGTTTGGTACAGTTCTTCGTGCTTGCCAAAAGCAGCAACACGGCCGTTGTCAATGAACAGCACCTTATCCATGTTTTCGATTGTGGAGATGCGGTGTGCGATCAAAATGGTGGTCTTGCCGCCACGGGTGGCCCGCAGATTTTCCAAAATGGTACGCTCGGTCTTGGTGTCAACAGCGGAAACGCTATCGTCGAGAATCAAAATGGGAGAATCCTTCATTAATGCGCGGGCAATGGAAATACGCTGCTTCTGACCGCCGGAAACGGTGACGCCACGCTCACCCAGCACGGTGCCGTAGCCCAGAGAGAATTCTTTGATGTTGCTGTCCACATCTGCCATAGTGGCGGCATGGCGGACGGCAGAAATCTGGTGGGAATCCACACCAAATGCGATGTTGTTTTCGATGGTGTCGGAGAAAAGGAAATTGTCCTGAGGCACGTAGGCGCAGGCTTCACGCAGGGAGCGGATCTGCACATCGTTGACATCGTGGCCGTCAATAAACAGTGTGCCGTCGGGCACATTGTAAGTACGCAGAATCAGATCCACCAGAGTGGTCTTACCGGAACCGGTCTTGCCCACCAGACCCACCTGCTGACCGGGCTCAATGACGAAGGAAATATCCTCCAGCGCATCGAACTCGCCATCGGGGTAGCGGAAGGTCAGATTCCGGAACTCGATGCGACCCTCCACCTGGGGCAGCTCCTTGGCGCCGTCGCGGTCCTTGACGGTGACTTCTGCATCCAGCAGTTCGCTGATTCGCTCCAGAGATGCCTTGCCGCGGGAGGACATATCAATCAGCTCGGAC
The DNA here is from genome assembly GCA_017646545.1 of Oscillospiraceae bacterium. Classification (GTDB taxonomy): domain Bacteria; phylum Bacillota; class Clostridia; order Oscillospirales; family Oscillospiraceae; genus Faecousia. The sequence continues at coordinate 13,440 of JAGCMI010000078.1, forward strand.
ACAGCCATAATGGGCCAAATCACACTGTTAAAGTAGCCAATGAATTCCAGCAGCTGGCCGGCGTTCAGCACATCCTGGTGCACCAGATAGCCACCGTAACCCAGAATGATGCAAATAACACTTTCCACAAACAGGGTAACCATCACGCGGAACAGCACGGATGCCTTGGTGTGGGTGATGCTGGCCTTTTCGTTTTCCAGGTTGAGCTTCTTGAAAGCCCACAGTTCCTTGGCTTCCTTGACGAATGCCTTAATCACGGCAATGCCGGAGAAACTCTCCTGAGAGAAGTCGGACAGACGGGAGTAAGCTTCCTGACGGGCATCCCACTTCTTGGCCAGACTTCTGCCTACGATGGTGGCAGAGGCCAGCAGAAATGCCATGGGAATCAAACTCAGCAGCGTCAGCAGGGGGTTCATCTGCCACATTTCGCTCAGTGCCATGATGCCCAGCATCACAGCGTCGAAGAACATCATAACGCCCCAGCCGAAGCACTCCTGCACGGTGTCCAGATCGTTGGTAAAGAGGCTCATCAGGTCGCCGACTTTGTTGACCTGATAATACTCCCGGCTCAGTTCCTGTGCGTGACGGAACATCCGGTTACGCATATCCTCTTCCAGGCGGACAGCACTGCCGAAGAAGCAGACGCGCCACAGGAAGCGGCCTACAATAATGCACATGATTACCCCTACCATGGGCATGCAGATGTGATCCAGCACAAACGCCATGGTAAAATCGTAGGTAATGCCATCGAGCACCACGAAACCATCGTTGATTCCGTTGACCACCATGCCGTAAAGGGGCGGAATCTGCAACTGCAGATAGTCCACAGATACCAGCGCGATCAGACCCAAAATCAGCATGTGGGCATAGCGCAGGTAATAGCGGTTGATTTGTTTACCCAGTATCATACTATTCTCCTTTTATGTAGCAATCTACCTATTAATATAACATAGTCTGTCAGAGTGTGCAATAGCTAATTGTGAAAAATGTAAAAAGGTATTAACAGTATCCAAAAGGTGCTGTAATAAATGCATGAAAATTGAACAAAAACTTTGTTCAAAAGAGATAAAATATTCACAAATAATTCATTTGACTATTTGCACAATTCTTGCTATAATGCCATTCGTGAGTTTGAAACCAAGTTTTGGGGAAAAACCTGAAAATGGATGGAATTTCCACAAAAACGAAACGAAAAAATTATTGAATTTAAGGAGAAAACAAATGAAGAAGCTGATCGCTCTGCTGCTGGCTCTGGTCATGGTGATGTCCATGGTCGCCTGCGGTGAAAACAACACTACCACCAACCCCACCGATGAGGGCACTAACCCCAGCACCAACCCCACCGAGCCCACCAACCCCACCGAGCCTTCTACTCCCGCTGGTAACGGCGATGTGACTCCCGACGTTGATGCTAGCACCATGGGCGGCAAGCTGTGGGCTGCTTTCGAGGCTGCTCAGGCTGCAAACCCCTCCGCTACCGCTGAGGAAATTGCCAACATTCTGGCTACCGACGAGTGCATCCAGTTCATGTGCGGCGCTATGCCCATCGAGGCTGGTCTGCTGGCCGGCTTCGGCGAGTTCGAGGTCAAGGGCTTCGAGCAGGGCGCTATGTACATGCCTTTCATCGGTTCCATCCCCTTCGTTGGTTACATCTTTGACCTGACTGAGGGCGCTGATGTGGCTGCTTTCATCGCTGACCTGGAAGCTAACTGCAACCCCCGTTGGAACATCTGCGTTTCTGCTGAGCAGACCGTCATCGGTTCCAAGGGCAACCGCGTCTTCTTCCTGATGTGCCCCGCGAATATCGAATCCGAGGGCGGCGACGAGGGCAATACCGATGTCGAAGTCTTCTTCCCCGAAGTGGAAGAGGGCACCCTGGGCGAGACCCTGTGGAATGCTTTCCTGAGCTTTGCTGAAACCAATCCCGAAGCTCCCGCTGCTGAGATGGCTTTCATGGTGACCATGGACGAGTCCGTTGCTATGCTGGGCCTGGGCGCTATGGAGATGGAACCCGGCTTCATGTACGGCTTTGACAACTACGAGATCACCGAGTTTGAGCAGTGCGGCGTGTTCATGCCCATGATCGGCTCCATCCCCTTCGTTGGTTATGTTTTCCAGCTGGCTGAGGGCACCGATGTGGTGAACTTCATGGCTGATCTGGAAGCCAACTGCAACCCCCGCTGGAATATCTGTGTTGCTGCTGAGCAGGTTGTTTGCGGTGCTTACGGCAATTCCGTGTTCTTCCTGATGTGCCCCAGCAGCCTGGACGCTGAGTAATCATTCACTAGGCAAGACGATACGAATTGGGTGAAGGCTTTCCCTTCACCCAATTTTTTGAAAGCAACCTGCAGAAAGGAGTTTATATGCTTTTTTCAAGTATTCCGTTTCTTTACTATTTCCTGCCCATCGTTCTGGTGCTTTACTTTGCGGTTCCCTTTAAGCTCAAGAATTTGGTTCTGCTGCTGGCGAGCCTTTTCTTCTACTTCTACGGTGAGCCAATCTACACCCTGCTGATGCTGGGCACCACCCTCAGCAGCTATATCCATGCATTCCTCATTGATAGATTCCGTGGCAAGACCCTTTCCAAGGTGTTCCTGTGCTCTTCTATCGTCACCAGCATTCTGGTGCTGGGATTCTTTAAGTATTCTGACTTCTTTGTCAGCAATGTCAACGCTCTGCTGAAGACCGATATCGCCCTGCTGGGTCTGGCGCTGCCCATCGGCATCAGCTTCTACACCTTCCAGACCCTGTCTTACACCATCGATGTCTATCGTGGTCAGGCCAAGCTGCAGAAGAGCTTTGTCCGTCTGGCAACTTATGTGGCATTGTTCCCCCAGCTGATTGCCGGTCCCATCGTCCGCTATACCACCGTTGAGGAGGAACTGAGCCATCGTAAGCATTCTTTCGAGAACTTCTCCTACGGTGTCAACCGCTTTATCATCGGTCTTTCCAAGAAGGTGCTGATCGCTGACACCATGTCCGCCTTGGCCATTGCCCTGCATGGCATGGATGAGCTGACTGTGGGCGGTATGTGGGTGTATTCTCTGGCCAACTACCTGCAGATTTATTTCGATTTCTCCGGTTATTCCGACATGGCCATTGGTCTGGGCCGCATCTTCGGCTTCCACTTCCTGGAGAACTTCAACTATCCCTTCATTTCCAAGAGCGTTTCCGAGTTCTGGAGAAGATGGCATATGTCCCTGGGTACCTGGTTCCGTGACTATATCTACATCCCCATGGGCGGTAACCGTGTGGCACTGCCCAAGTGGATCTTCAACACCTTTGTGGTGTGGTTTGTCACCGGTTTCTGGCACGGCGCAGACTGGACCTTCATTATCTGGGGTCTTTACTTCTTCGTGTTCCTGGTGATGGAAAAGTTCTTCCTGCAGAAGTGGCTGAACAAGCTGCCCAAGTTCGCTTCCCATATCTATGTGACCTTTGTCATCGCCATCAGCTTTGTGATTTTCAGCGGTGCCGGTTTCAAGGGTATGGTTTCTGATCTGAGTGCCATGTTCGGCGGCGCAAATCTGGCCTTCTGGTCCAAGGAGACCACTTATCATCTCACCGGCTATGCCATCGCTCTGGCTGCCGCTGTCTTTGGCGCTACCCCCGCGCTGAAGAATCTGTTCGCTAAGCTGCACAATAACAAGGAGTCCTGCCGCGTGCTGAATGTGCTGGAGCCCATCTTCCATGTTGTGCTGCTGCTGATCGTGACTGCCTACTTTGTGGACGGTTCCTTCAGCCCCTTCCTGTACTTCCGATTCTAATGAAGGGGGATCGCATCTATGAGTAATAAGATTAAGAATATTGTGGTTACGGCTCTCTTTGTGGCATTCATCGCTGCATTTGTGGGCATGTGCTGCTTCCGTTATTTTAACCCCGTGGAAACCTCCGAGAGCGAACGCCGCCCTCTGGCCCAGTTCCCCACAGAGATCACCTGGGAGACCATTCTCAACAAGAAGGCCATTGATGCATTTGAGGACTATGTGGTGGATCAGTTCCCCCTGCGTGAGTTCTTCCGCAGCCTGAAGGCCAATTTTGTGCTGAATGTGCTGGGTCTGAATGAGAACAACGGTCTGGCCGTTGAGGATGGCTACATCGCCAAGATCGAGGGTGATTTCAACCCTGAACTGCTGGATTATTCCATCGGCCGTCTGGAGCATATTTATAATAAGTATCTGGCCAACAATGGTGGCGATAAGTTCATTACTGTTGTGCCTGACAAGAACTACTTCCTGGGCGAAAGCTATGGCTATCCCGCCCCTGACTATGATGCGCTGGCTGCTCTGGTGCAGGAAAGACTGCCCGGCATGACCTATGTGGACATCTTCGGCGCGCTGACGCTGGAGGATTACTACCGCACCGATACCCACTGGAGCCAGGATAAGCTGGATGAAGTGGTGAAAGTGCTGGCAGAGGCCCTGGGCATTACCGACCGTCTGTCCGGCCAGTTTGAAAAGCATGAGCTGGAAGGCTTCAAGGGTGTTTATTACGGCCAGAGTGCCCTGAACCCCAAGCCCGATACGCTGGCATATTTGACCAATGAGATTCTGGATGCTTGAACCGTCTATGACTACGAAACCGGCAAGACCTACGGCATCTATAATTTCGAGGCATTCAACGGCAAGGACGGCTATGACTTCTTCCTCTCCGGTACCCGTGCGCTGCTGCGGATCGACAATCCCAACGCCACCACCGACGA
>JAGCMI010000079.1 GCA_017646545.1 Oscillospiraceae bacterium
ATCCCCGTGGTCTGCGCCGGCCGTATGGAGCCGGATGTGGCGGCTGCCGCCATCGCTGAGGGTAAGATCGACGGCATGGGCGTCGCCCGTCAGTTCCTGGCAGATCCCCAGTGGATCACCAAGATGATCGAGGACCGTCTGGAGGATATCAAGCCCTGCATCTGCTGCCATAGTGGCTGCTTTAACTTCTCTTCCTCCAAGGGTCATTACAATACCCAGGATCTGAAGGACACCATGGGCCTTGCCCGCTGCGCCATCAACGCAGAAACCATGCAGACGAAGAAGCACTACATCGCCCCTGCCAAGAAGCGCAAGAATGTTGCCGTCATCGGTGGCGGCATCGGCGGTATGGAATCTGCCATCGTGCTGGCAAAGCGTGGTCACAAGGTGACGCTGTATGAAAAGTCCGGTGTGCTGGGCGGTGTGTTCATTGCTGCAGCAGCGCCTTCCTTTAAGGAGAAGGACAGAGATCTCATCGCATGGTACCGCCGGGAGATCACCAAGTATCCCGACATCACGGTCAAGCTGAACACCGAGGTCAAGAGCATCGAGGAACTGAAGGCGGACGAAGTGATCATCGCCACCGGTTCCCGTGCCAACCGCATTCCCGTTCCCGGTGTGGAAAAGACCATTCAGGCCGTGGATTTCCTGCTGGGGAAGGCACAGGTGGGCGAGAAGGTCACCATCATCGGCGGCGGTCTGACCGGCTGCGAAATTGCCTACGAGCTGTTCCTGCAGGGCAAGAAGCCCACCATCGTGGAGATGCAGAATGACTTGATCGTCACCCCCGGCATCTGCCTTGCCAACACCAGCTTCCTGCGTGACTTCTTCAAGGCCAACAATGTGCCCGTCCATCTGGAAACCGGTGTGAAGGAAATTAACGACGGTGTGGTGGTTGCTGCCGACAAGGAAGGCAAGCTCTTTGAGATCCCCTCTGATTCTGTGATTCTCTCCGTTGGTTACAAGCCCCAGCCCCTGGCCGAGAAGGCCAAGAATGTCCACATCGTGGGCGATGCCGAGAAGGTGGGCAACCTGCGTACCGTTATTTGGGGCGCATGGGATGTATGCATGAAGATCTGACAAAAATAGGAGGAATATCCATGTATTTAACCCCTGAACAGCAGGCTATTTTGAACGGCTCCCAGGGCGAAACCATGGCAAAGGTCTGGAAGACCTTGGTGATGTATGGCGAAGCCTTCGGTGCGGATAAAATGGTGCCTGTTACTTCTACTTATAACCATCTGGTGACCTCTTTCGGTCTGAAGATGATGAAACCCGTGTTTGATTTGATGCAGCAGCTGATCGATGCCGGTGCGGTATCCCAGCAGCAGTTTAGCGTGGACCCCCGTCCCGTGGATAAGAATGTACCTGCCAACTTCCTGCAGAATTTCATCTTCAAGAAGATCATGTACGCCACCCAGGAGCAGTATGAGGGTCAGCTGAAGCAGTTGGGTCTTATGGACAAGGATGCCTTCACCTGCGCCTGCTACTTGGATCAGATGGGCAATAAGCCTCAAAAGGGCGAGGTGCTGTCCTGGGCAGAAAGCTCCGCCGTTGTCTATGCCAACTCCGTGCTGGGCGCCCGCTGCAACCGCAACTCCGGCATTATGGACATCATGGGCTCCATTGCCGGTTTTGTCCCCAATTTCGGTCTGCTCACCGACGAGGGCCGTAAGGCCACTTGGGTGGTGAAGGTGCAGTGCAAGCAGAAGCCCGAAGCACAGCTGCTGGGCAGCGCCATCGGCATGAAGGTGATGGAGGATGTGCCCTATGTCATGGGCATGGAGTCCTGGCTGGGCACCGAGCTGAATGATGAAAACTGCGCTTACCTCAAGGATTTCGGCGCAGCTACCGCCTCCAATGGTGCGGTGGGTCTGTACCATATCGCAAACCTGACCCCCGAGGCCAAGGAATTGGGCGAGCTCCTGATCGCCCAGGGCGCTCAGGAGTATATCATTGACGATGCAGAACTGGAGCGGGTGAAGAAGAATTACCCCGTCATGTGGAAAAATCCCGATGCCAAGCCCAAGCTTTGCTTCGTGGGTTGCCCCCACATGAGCCTGCAGCAGCTGATCGACTGGACCGTGGCAGTGGAAAAGGGCCTGAAGGAAAGCGGCAATAAGAAGGTGCTGATTCCCACCGTGTTTACCACCGCTCCCGGTGTGAAGAAGGAATTTGAAAAGACCGAGTATGCCGAGCGCCTGGAAAAGACCGGCATTATTCTGTCCTATATCTGCCCGCTGATGTACATGAATAACCCTCTGTGTAAGTCCATGCCCGTCATGACCAGCTCCAATAAGCTGCGTACTTACACCACTGCCCGTTACTACACCGAGGCAGAAATTCTCACCAAGATCACGAAGGGAGGCAATTGATATGAAGGAATTTAAGGGTCGTGTCATTGCCCCCGGTACGGTGACGGCAGAAGCTGTGGTTTCCCACAGCGGCTTCAATACGTTGGCATCCTTCCAGGGCGCGCTGCAGTTTGGCGACAAGAAGGCCACCTGCGGTGACCAGAACAATGCGGATCTGCACGGCAAGGCGCTGGCCGGTAAGGCGCTGTGCCTGCCCCAGACCATTGGCTCTACCACCGGCGGTTTGGTGATTTACTGCGCCTGCGCCATGGAGCGTCAGCCTGCCTGCATGCTGTTTAGTAAGCCCATCGACTCTCTGGCAGCTGCCGGTTCCATTCTGGCCTCTGTGTGGCTCGATGGCATCAGCATGCCCGTTGTGGACTCTCTGGGCGATGAATTTTTGGATTATGTCCAGCACGGCATGACCATCACCGTCAAAGACGGTGGCGTGGTCTGTGTCGAGTGATCAAAAAGTAAAAAACTGCCGCCCGTTTGGGCGGCAGTTTTTGTTTTAGGGTAGGGGTAGGAGAATGCCGTTTTCGATGTCGTAGCGTTCGTCATCGCTGTCGGCAAAGAATACAAGGTAAAGCCGCTTGTCTTCTATGGCGGCAGCATCCCAGGCCGCTTGGGCATTTTCCCCGGTGATGTCCTCTAAATACAGCCGGCACAGTCCCTCCGGCAGGGTAAAGCCGGGATCCGTGCTGGCAAACGACAGGGTGAAGCTTTCGTTGCTGCAGGCGCTGACTAAGCTTTGGGCAGCTTCGGAAATGGCGGCCTCCCGGTCGCCCTTGAAGGCCAGATTATCTGCGGTGGGGAAGCAGAAATTCGACAGCACCACCTCGTCAAAACCCAGATCCCGCAGTTCCTTGATCACGGCAACCAGATAATCCGTCACCTTGCTGTTGGTGGGATCTAGCCAGTAGCCCAGGCCATAGCTGCTGCGGTCGGCATACAGCACAGAGGAAGTGGTGTACAAACCGTAAGAATTGTTATGATGGGCCAGGTCGAAATCCCGCAGGGCGGACATCCGGGCGATGACATACAGATCGCTGTCCACAAGATAGCGGATGAGCGCATCCATTTTAGACATGTCATAGCTGCCGGAGGTGGTTTTGCCCACACGGGTGGAATAGTAGAAATAGCCTCGGTAACCCTTCACATCCAGCAGCACCGGAGTGCCGGCAGGAAGAAGCTCCAGTCGGGTTCGCACTGCTTCGGGGTCCTCCATCAGATCCTCCGGATTGATATAAAAACCGGACAGCTGCTGCAGACCGTCCCGGAAGGGGTCGTCCCGATAGTGGATGGTAAACTGGGGCGCATCCTTCGGCGGCTCGGGCAGCTGGCTCTGGGACAGATCCTTGGGCTGTGAAAAATCCAGCACAACACCCTCGTCGGTGTACACCACAAACCGCTGCAGCCACAAAAGCAGGCATAATAGCACCACCAGCAGCGCCAGCGTCACCGTCAGTACGGTGGAGAAGCTGCGGCGCAATAGTTGCCGGGTACGATAAGAAATGGCCA
>JAGCMI010000080.1 GCA_017646545.1 Oscillospiraceae bacterium
CATGAAGACCGTTTCCTACGACATTCAGCTCAACGGTGCCCGTATCGCTGCCGAGCTGGGCGCTGACGTGGTCAAGGGCTTCTACACCGAGAAGTTCGAGAATGTGGTGGCCTGCTGCCCCGTTCCCTACATCATGGCCGGCGGCGCTGTGGACAAGAACATCGTTGACACCGCCCGTGACGCTCTGAACTGCGGCGCAAAGGGTCTGGCTGTGGGCCGTAACATCTTCCAGAGCGAAGATCCCGCTGCCACCATCGCAAAGATCGCTGAACTGTTTGACTAAGATCCAACCGTTGAACTGAAAAGGAGATTTACGCTATGAAAGCATTGGTATATACCGATCTGCAGAAGATGGAATACAAGACCGACTACCCCGTGCCCAACGAGGAGTTCCTGGTTCGTGTCATGGGCTGCGGTGTCTGCGGCACCGACCTGAAGACCTATCTGAAGGGTCATGCCTACTTCCAGCCCCCCTGCGTGCTGGGTCACGAGTTCTACGGTGAGGTCATCAAGACCCCCGAGGGTCTGGGCTACAAGGAAGGCGATCTGGTTGTGGTCGCTCCCTACTACGGCTGCGGCGAGTGCGCCCTGTGCGAGAAGGAAGCCGGCTCCCTGTGCCAGAACCAGTCCTATGTGGACTACGGCGCATTTGCCGAAGTGGTTGGCATCAACCCCTCCTTCGTCAAGAAGGGTGTGTTCCCCATCGAAACTGCTGACGATGTTTACACCCTGGTGGAGCCTCTGGCTTGCGTTATCAATGGTGTGAAGCATCTGAACATCTATCCCAAGAGCAAGGTTCTGATCGTCGGCGGCGGCCCCATGGGCGTGCTGTTTGCCCTGCTGCTGAAGGCAAAGGGCGTGGAACTGATGGTCTGCGAGCCCGCTGAGTCCCGTCGTGAGCTGATCGCTTCCATGGGCATCCCCTGCTGCCTGCCCAGCGAAGTGGAAGATCGCAAGTACGACAATGTTGTTGTTGCTGTTAACCGCAAGGAACTGGTGGAGCAGTATGTGGAGAAGGCTGCCGATGCCGGCACCGTGCTGCTGTTCGGCGGTCTGAAGCGCGGCGAAGACCCCGCTGTCAGCTCCCACGCCATCCACTACCGTCAGGTCAGCCTGACCGGCTCCTACGGTCTGGACATCGCTCACTTCCGTGAGGCTCTGGCCATGGTGGAAGCCAACAAGGATTCCTTCCGTCAGCTGATCACCCACCGTCTGCCTCTGGAAGAGGGCGAGAAGGCCTTCGAAATGCTGCAGAAGGCTGAGGCTCTGAAGATCGTTCTGGTTCCCTAAAAGAGGAAAAGCAGATGAAACTAGCTGTTGTATTTAGTCCGGGTGCCGGTCAAAAACAGCGTTTTTCTGCCATTGGTGATAAACTGGTGCGCCTTTTTAAGGCGCACCAGATCATTACCTGCGGCGGCAGTTTTGGCGGCGATTATCTGCCCGGCGCTACCCTTTTCGAAGCCGACCGTAACGGCGGCTATGTGCAGGTCCTTGGAAACATCACCCGCACCTTGCTGGCACAAAAGCCGGATCTGCTCATCAGCGTGGGCGGCGACGGCATCGCCTCTTATATCGCAGATGCCATGCTGACGGGCGGTTTTTCCGTTCCCATGATGGGCGTTGCCGCCGGCACCGCCAATGTGGGTCCCATCGTGTGCATCAGCGCAGAGGAACTGGAAGCTTGTGACCTGTCCCAATGGGATCATTTCACCACCTCTGCGCTGGAAGTGATTTCCGGCGGCCATGTGGGTTATGCGGTCAACGATGTGGTCATCGGCAACACCTTCCTGGGTACAGAAGATGACCAGGTGGTGAATCTCTCCGCAGAAGCCATGGCGCTGCGAGGCGAAAAGCTGGTGTGCAAGGCAGAAGCCGGCATCACCACGGAAGCTTTTACCATCACCAAAAACGGTGCAATCACCCGTCATCACATTGCCCGCCCCGGTCAGATCATTGCTTCTCCCCTGGATCGGGATCGTCTGGAGGGCCGCGCCATCTATGGCGCCTTGTGTTCCGCCGCCTACACCCCCTGCAAGGGCGCAATGGCATTGACGGAGCAGGTCATGATCTCTGCCGAAGCAGAGGATGCAGGCATGACGGATTTCTGCACCGTTGAGCACCTGCTCTTTGGACCCGGGGACGAGGTAACGCTTTCCGGTCTGACGGAGCATGCCCAGCTGATTCTGGACGGCAATCCCTATATCCGCACCAATGAAGAAGTATCCCTGCGCTACCATCCCGATCTGATCACCGTGGCACTGCCCCGCAGAAAGGGATAAACAGGAGGAAGAATATGTCCTATTTTGAATTTACTTATTCCCAGCCCACAAAGCTGGTATTTGGTCCCAACACCGAAACCCAAACCGGTCAGCTGCTGGCAGGTTTCGGCGCCAAGAAGGTGCTCATCACCCTGGGCGGCGGCAGCGCAAAGAAGTCCGGTCTGCTGCAGCGCATCACCGATTCTCTGGATGCCGAAAACATTGCCTGGAGCTTGTATGAAGGCTGCAGAGCCAATCCCGAAGCCGATTGGGTAGATGCAGGCGCCAAGGTCTACAAGGCAGAAAACTGTGATTTCCTGCTGGCTGTGGGCGGCGGCAGCGTCATTGACGCCACCAAGGCCATTGCCCTGCTTGCCACCAATCCCGGTGAAAACATCTGGCCCTATCTGAACTACGAAATGAATTTCGAGCAGCCCGCTGCCCCTCTGGGCTTGGTGCTGACCATCGCTGCCACCGGCTCTGAGTGCGATGCCAGCTTTGTCATTTCCGGTGCAGAGGACAAGCTGCTGTTCACCGAGGAGACCACCATGCCCCGCTTTGCCGTGTGCAATCCGGAGCTGACCTACTCCGTCAGTAATTGGCAGACCGCCTGCGGTGTGGCCGACATTCTGTCCCATCTCATGGAGCAGTATCTGTACTGCGACAACAGCTGCACCGTCAGCGACGAAATGCTGCTGGGTCTGATGCGCAGCGTGGTGCTGTGGGGCCCTGTAGCCGTCCGTGAGCCGGACAATTTTGATGCCCGCTCCAACCTGATGCTGGCCAGTTCTCTGGCTATGAACGGTCTGGTGGGCTCCGGTCACGATCAAAACTGGGTGAGCCACTGTCTGGAGCATGCCGTATCCGCTGTATGGCCCAATGTGGCCCACGGCGCCGGTATGGCTTGCC
>JAGCMI010000081.1 GCA_017646545.1 Oscillospiraceae bacterium
CGTTCCCATCAGCCGCAGGATTATTACGGCCAGCCCCATTTTATGCCGGAATACACCGATGGCCCGGTGATCCTGCAGCTTAACAAGGCCCGCTGCGCGGCACGAGCCGCCGAACTGGCAGCCAGCCATGGGTTTATCGATGCCGATGGCAATTGCCGGCGGACTGATTTGATGCAGGCATTAAACCGCATGAGCAGTATGCTCTATATCCTGATGATCCAACAAAAAGCAGGAAGATAAATTGTTGTTTATGCGCACGCCCTCGCCCCCCCGCACTTGTGAGGGGGGTGCCCCGTAAGGGGCGGGGGGAGCAAAAAAGGAACTCCCCCAGTCAAAAATCGGTTCCGAAGAGCCGATTTTTGCCAGCCCTGCCGGGCCCGCGCCCCTTTTGTCAGCTTCGCTGACATTTTCCCCGCTAACGGGGAAATCCACCCTCTTAAAAGCGGGGGCCAAGATTGCGCCTGCGGCGCTGGGCGGCCAATAGGGCCACCCCTACAATCAAAATCCAAACTGCCCGATAAACTGCAATTTATACTGTCCCGTTGTGTTGTCCCCACATAAGCAGCAATGTGCCGTTTTTTACGGAAATGGTGGCTTCTTTTTGGGCAAATCGATTGCTGACCCCCAGGGGGAAACCGCTGGTGAGGGTGGCATCCTCCAGTTCATACTGGGCGCCACGGATGCTGACGCCGGTGGCGTCGCTACCCATACAAAATACGCTGAGATAGTCGGTAAAATGAGAGGGCAGGGTGATGCTGCTGTCGGTAATGGCTGTGGCGATCTGCCGATGGCCCACCAAATAGCCCCGGCAACCCCGCTGGGACAGATATTGCAGCGCCTGGAAATTGGCCATGGTGTGATCCAGTCTCTGGCCTTCCAGCGCACCGTAGAGGTAGAAGGTGTCGCAGCCCATTTCCAGGCCTTTTTTGATGGCCAGCATGGAGTCGGTGTCGTTTTTCTCCACGGGATGTACCTCCGCGCCCTCCGGGATATAGCCCAGGGAGTCGAAATCCCCCAGGATCACATCCGGCTTTAAGGGCAGGGTTTGCAAAAAGGCCATGCCCCCGTCGGCTGCGATGAGGGTATCTTCCGGGGTGATGGTGTGGATCACGCCCCGGCACTCTCCTGCGCAGAAAATAAAGCATTTTTTCATGAGAAAGTTCCTCGATTTGCTATTTTATACTATTTTACCACAGATATCCGGGAAACGAAACCCCAGCATAGGGAAATTTTTTATGAATTTCCATTTGATACGCCGACCACCATGTCATTGCGAGGAGCGCAGCGACGTGGCAATCTCCCGGCAGGATGTATGTTCCTGCACTGCAGATCGATGGATGCTACCAGGAGATTCCCACGGGCCTAACGGCCCTCGGAATGACAGAAAAAGACGGGAAGTGTACCGAAAACCATGTCATTGCGAGGACCCTGAGCGAAGTCGAAGGGGACGTGGCAATCTCCCGGTACTATGTCTGTAACTGCAATGCAAATCGATGGATGCTACCAGGAGATTCCCACGGGCCTAACGGCCCTCGGAATGACAGAAAAAAGACGGAAAGTGTACCGACCACCATGTCATTGCGAGGAGCGTAGCGACGTGGCAATCTCCCGGCAGGATGTATGTTCCTGCACTGCAGATCGATGGATGCTACCAGGAAATTTCAGGGTTCTTACATATAGAAAAAAGGGCAGCGAAACCGCTGCCCTTGACAATATAAACTTAGCGATGCTTACCCAGGAAGAAAAGAGCCAATGTACCGGGACCTGCATGAGAGCCGATGACAGCACCCAAATTGCCCAGGAAAACCTCCTTGGCATCGGTCTGCTCCAAAACCATCTGCTTGAGAAGCTGGCCATCCTCCAGGCAATCGCCATGGGTGATGAATACGGTGCTGTTGTCGTAGCCCTGACCCAGCTGCTTCATTTTATCCACCAGGATCTGCATGGCTGCCTTCCGGCCTCTGGCCTTGCCCACGCTGATCAGCTTGCCCTCATCGTTGACATGAATAATGGGCTTTATCTGCAGCATAGTGCCTACCACGGCGGTGGTAGCGCTGATGCGGCCGCCCCGCTTGAGATGCATCAGGTCATTAACGGTGACCCAATGGCACAGCGACAGCTTGTTTTGTTCCACCCAGTCGGTCAGTTCATCCAGGGTCAGGCCGGCATCCCGCTGCTTGCAGGTGTACCAAACCAGCAGACCCTGACCCAATGCGGCGCAGAGGGTATCCACCACCCGGATATTTCTTTCCGGATATTTTTCCCGTAATTCCTCAGCGGCGATGACGGCGGATTGGTAGGTGGTGCTCAGGCCGGAAGAGAAGGCCAGCACCAGCGCATCGTTGCCCTGAGCCAGCGCAGGCTCAATGACGGATGCCCAGCCATCGGGATTGATGGCAGATGTAGAGGTGGCTTCGCCGTTACGCAGGCCGGCATAGATCTCTTGCAGACCTTCGTCCACGGAGTCGATCATATTTTCTCCACGAAACAGAATGTGCAGGGGAATATTGGAAACCTGCAGCTGCTGCAGCATTGCCTTGGGCAGATCGCAGGCGGAGTCGGTGATGATTTGATAAGTGGCCATGAATACACGCTCCATTCAGAAAAGGATGGAAATGCCAAAAAGGCGTTTCGTCGAGGGTATCATAGCC
>JAGCMI010000082.1 GCA_017646545.1 Oscillospiraceae bacterium
GTACCGGTACCACCGCCCATACCGGCAGTGATGAAGACCATATCAGTGCCTTCCAGAACCTTGGAGATGGCAACACGGGATTCCTCAGCAGACTTACGGCCAATTTCAGGCTTGGAGCCTGCACCCATACCACCGGTCAGCTTTTCGCCGATCTGGATCTTATTGGGGCAGATGGACTTATTCAGGTCCTGCTTATCGGTATTGATGGCGATGAAGTCAACACCATTGACATTGGCTTCAATCATTCTATTAATAACATTATTACCGGCGCCGCCGACACCGATGACCTTAATCTTAACAACGCGCTCCTGGAAATCAAGCATATTGTTTCCTCCTTTGTATGCTTACACAGCGCAAAATATGCTGTGCAGATATTTTCCTTTACCTACATATTGTAGCTTGAAATTTCCATTTGGTCAATAGAAATTCTCTTTTTTGGTAAAGTTTTTTTGGGAAAAATTACTGCCGGGACCAGGGTTGACGGATGATTTCCCACACTTTATCGACATCGTTATAAGTAAGTTTCAAAACGCCTCCGCTGCCATCCATCTCCATCAACGCGTACTTCACCATTTCGACCTTTTCCGCCATGTCGGTGACATCTCCCAGCTCCACACGGCAA
Organism: Oscillospiraceae bacterium; assembly: GCA_017646545.1. Classification (GTDB taxonomy): domain Bacteria; phylum Bacillota; class Clostridia; order Oscillospirales; family Oscillospiraceae; genus Faecousia. Next base: position 623 of record JAGCMI010000082.1, read on the forward strand.
TCCGCTCCGCAGTAAAGACGCAGCGCAAAAAGATCCGACACATCCAGTCCGGTGGTCTGAGAGAACATCTGGTATTCCTCCAGCTGGGCAAGAACGGTGACCGCTGCCTTCAGCCGGTCAGCCGCTGTGGCAATCACCGTGCCTTCTACCGGGTATTCCGCTGCCACAGCATACTCCCCCACCTTGGGAGATTGGAGGATAATGCCTTCAATGATGGGCTTTTTTTCAGCCGTTGCAGCGTCGGTTTGTTCTGCGATCATGCCATCGGATGTCATCATCCACCAGGAACCATCCTCGGCCTGCAGGGCGTATGCCACCATTTTCTCTTTCACGACGATATGCACCGTACCGGGGAGTTTCACCCGAAAACGAACCGTATCCACATACGGAAGGGCCGCTTTGATTTTTGCTGCCGCACCGGCACGGCCAAAGAAGAGCAAGCTATCCCCTTTCTCAATGCCGGAAGCCTCGCTAATGGAAAGCGGACTATGCTTTTCCACTCCTGCGACCATCACAGTATCCACCTTGAAGAAAATGGAAATACCAATGGTCACCGCCAGCACCACCGCAGCGATGCTGATGAGCTGCACGATCAGCCGGTTACGGAAAAAGGGCTTTGGCTGGGTGTATTGAATGGGCTGCCGGGGTTGTCTTTCTTTTCTTTCCGCCGGGCGACGGGTTCGGCGGGTTCGGTTGGTTCTTTCTGTTTCCATATCAGTTCCTCCCGGAATGGTTATCTTTTGATCAATTCTTCCAGAATATCACAGATCCGCTCTGCAGAATCCAAAATCACCATGCTGCGCAGCGCCTGGGACATTTCCTTACGGCGGGGCTCATCTTGCATAAGCGCATTGATCTGATCGAATATCTTCTGGGCGCTGCATTCGGTTTCCGGAATTACCACCGCACCGCCACGACTTTCCAGAATACGGGCATTCTTTTCCTGATGGTTATTGGTCACATTGGGGGACGGAATGAGAATACAGGGCGTACCGGTGGCTGCGATCTCATTGCAGGTACCACTGCCGGAGCGACCCAGTACCACGTCCGCTGCCGCAAGAACGGTGGGCATATTGTAGATATACTCCCGCATATCGATGCTGGGGCAGTTTTCCAAATCAACCCCCTGCTCCTTCACCGCTTGGGGCATCCATTCCGTGCCGAATTTACCTACTGCATGGATATGGCGGAACGGGAAACCTGCCTGCTGTTCCAAAGCGAACAACTGGGCGGTCATCTCGTTCATCACCTTGGCGCCCTGGCTGCCAAAAGTGGACACCACCAGAGGCTCCTGCCCAATGCCCAATTCCCGACGAGCCTGCGCCCGCTGGGTTTCCCAGAAGTCACGACGGATGGGCATGCCCACCACCTGCACCTTTTGAGGGTGCTTATAGTGCTTCTTGCTCTCTTCAAAGCAGACCAGCACACGGTCCGCGGTATTGGCTGCCATTTTGGTGGTCAAGCCGGGAACGGCATTACTCTCATGGACACAAGTGGGGATACCCATGCGACTGCCGGCATACAAAGCCGGGAAGCTGGCATAGCCACCGGTGCCGATGATCACATCGGGCTGGAAGTCACGAATGATCCGCTTACACTGCTTTACCGCAGTGAACACACTTTTTACCGCCTGGACATTTTTCTTGATGCCCGCCAGATTCAGTTTTCTGGACAGACCGGAACCGGGCAGACATTCCAATCTGTAGCCCGCACGGGGTACCAACTGCTCCTCCATATGCCCCTTGGCGCCGATGAAGAGAATATTGCAGTCCGGATGCCGTTCCTTCAAAATATCCGCAACCGCGATGGCAGGATTGATATGGCCGCCGGTGCCACCGCAGGTAAAAATTACATTCATGACAGTTCCTCCTGTAGCTTTGGTTCATTTCTTTGTCGGGAAATGCTTAAAATAACGCCCATCTCCCCCAAGTTAACCGCCAAGGCCGTACCTCCATAGGAGAAAAACGGCAGAGCGATGCCCGTGGATGGGAGCAGATTGGTGACCACCCCAAGGTTTAAAACGGTTTGCACCGCGATGAGCGTCACCAGACCTGCCGCCAGCACCGTAGAAAAACGGTCCCTTGCCCGCAGGGCGATCCAATAGCCCCGGGCGATGGCAGCAGAAAAGAGCACAATGATGAGCAGCGCCCCTACAAGGCCCAGCTCCTCACAGATGATTGCAAAAATATAGTCATTATACTGAAAAGGCAGATACAAATACTTCTGCCTGGACTTTCCAAATCCAAGACCGAACAGACCGCCGGAGCCAATGGCATACAGCGACTGCAGGATCTGATAACCGGTATCCCCCGGATCTTGCTCGGGGTGGAGCCATGCGGTGACCCGGTCACCGGCATACCCCATGAAGCTGATGTAGATCAGCACAAACAACGCTGCGGCGGCAGCACCGGCAGCCAGCCATTTGGGACTGGTGCCGGCAACAAACATCATCACCACCCCCACCATGCCCATGAGCATAATGGCAGAAAGGTGCTTTTCCAGCGCCAGAGGCACAAGCAAGCCTAACATGGCGCAACCAAAACCCAATACACCGTTGCGGAACACCGCAGCATCCTCGCCATAGTGTTTGGTCAGCCGGGCAAGCAGCACGATCATGGAGAATTTGGCAATCTCCGAAGGCTGAAACTGCAGCCCGGCAATATTGATCCAGCGTCTGGCGCCATTGACCGATTCGCCAAAGGCCAGCACGGATAACAAAAGCGCAATACCAACTGCGTAGACGATCCACGCAAGCCTGCTCCAGAGCTGGGCAGGCAGGCGGCTGAAACCGTACATCGCCGCCAATCCGATCAAGGCGCACACGCCCTGCTTCTGCAGATAGCGTGTGGACGAAGTGTAGCCGGTGTCATATTCGCTCTGGGCGAAGCTGGCAGAATAAAGCATAATCAGCCCCACTGCCAACAGCATGAGAATCAGCACCAGAAACGGAATATCCACCCCTTGCAGCCTCCCTCTTCGAGCGGAAGGCCGGTCCTCTTTGGCATGCAGAAGCTTGTACTGCATGGCCACAAAGACTCCTTTCGATTACACTCTCCCGGCGATGCCGATCCATGCCAGCAGGCACATCACAGCGGACACAGCGGAGAAAACCAGAACGATCTTGACTTCCTTCCAACCACACATCTCGAAATGATGGTGGATGGGAGACATTTTGAAAAGGCGCTTACCATGGGTCAGTTTGAAATAACCCACCTGCAAAATCACGGACAGCGTTTCAACGATATACACGATGCCCACCAGCATCAGAATTAACGGCATATCCAAGGCAAAGGCCAGAGCGCACACGATACCGCCCAGGAACAAAGAACCGGTATCGCCCATAAAGACCTTGGCAGGATGCCAGTTATAGAACAGATATGCAATCAAGCCGCCCACAAGGCAGGCAGGCAGCAGCGCCACATCCCATTTCCCCATGGCAATGGCAGCAGCAGTAAAGAACACCATCACCGGCACGGTGACACTGGCGCACAAGCCATCGACACCATCGGTCAGATTCACCGCATTGACGCAGCCCACCATGACGAACATAGCAAAGAAGATATACAAAATGGGATGCAGGTGGAAGGTGGTATTGACAAAGGGAATGTAAATATCACCGGTCAAAGTGCCCTGCATATACAGCAGGTACAGATAAATGGCGGAAACAGCCATCTGCAGCAGGGCCTTCTGAATGGCGGTAAGACCCAGATTGCGCTTATGCTTGAGTTTGAAGTAATCATCCACAAAGCCAACCGCACCAAAGCACAAACCCAGCACCAGCGCGTAATACACCGTCGGATCCTGGACAATACCCAGATTGAACAGCAGGCAAACAATCGTGCCCAAAATGAACATCAAGCCGCCCATCATGGGGGTGCCCGCTTTACTGTTATGCCAGGTGGGACCCACCTCACGGATGGACTGTCCTGCCTTCAACGCCCGCAGCACGGGCAGCAGCAAATAACCAATGCCACCGGTGACAATGGCGCAAATAATGCCGGTAATGAAAATCGTCATGGATGATGCCTCCGTTTTTCTCTCTCTTTAACCCTCTAAAAATTGTTCCATCGCCAGTTCCATATGCATACCGCGGCTGCCCTTAAACAGCAACACATCCCCGGGTCTGCAGATTTGGCGCAACTGATCGGCAAGCTGCTGCCGATCGTCAAAATGAATGACCTTGTCCCGGGGCATGCCGGCATCCAAGGCTCCTTGGCACATATTTGCTGCATCCGGTCCATATGCCAACAGCCAATCGGCATGATCTGCCGCAAGGCGACCCACCTCATAGTGGGCATCTTTGCTGCAGGGACCCAATTCCAGCATATCTCCCAGCGCCGCAATACGGCGACCGGTTCGGTTGCCCAAGACCCGCAGGGCGGCAGCCATGGACTCCGGACCTGCGTTATAAGAATCGTTGATGATGGTGACAGCCTTGGCTTCAAAAATCTCCTGCCGTCCCGCCATATTACGGAAACGGGAAAGCCTGCTTGCCATCCGCTGGGGCTCCACCCCCAGCGCAAGACCTACAGAAATTGCTGCCAGGGCATCGGACACAAAGTGGACACCTTCCAACGGCAGTTCCACCGGGAAGCTGCGCTCCCCTGCCCGCACCACGAAGGACAATCCCTGCTGCTGCGCCACAGCCTCCGCCCGTACAGAGCTGGCGCTGTTCTGTACGCCAAACCACACCACCGGATGATGGATTCGGTCACGGCCGCTCCACAGATACTCGTCATCGCCAAAGAGGCAGATGGGTGCAGTAGGTGCCATGCCGTCCAGCATCTCCAGCTTTGCCTGCAGGATGCCCTGTCGGGAGCCCAGATTTTCCATGTGCATGGTGCCGATATTGGTGATCACCGCCAGATCCGGGGTTGCGATTTTGGAAAGGTAGGAGATTTCGCCAAAATGGCTCATGCCCATTTCCAGCACCGCCACCTGGGTATCCTCTTCCATAGCCAGAATTGCCATGGGCATACCCAGATCGTTATTAAAATTGGCCGGGGTCTTGCTGACGATGAAATCGCCCTGCAGCACAGCCGCGATCATTTCCTTGGTGGTGCTTTTGCCCACGGAACCGGTAACACCCACCACTTTCATGCCGATCTTCTGCCGCAAAGCCGCAGCGATCTGCCCCAGCGCAATGCGGGGGTCATCCACCACGATGGCAGGATAATCTGCATTCTCCCGGGAGGTCAGCACCGCTGCCGCGCCCTTTTGGAATGCGGCAGGAATGAAATCATTGCCGTCCCGCACACCCACCAATGCCACGAAAAGCTGACCGGGAGCAATGGTGCGGGAATCATTACTGGCACCGCAAAAGGTGATATGGGCATATTGTTCTTCTACCCGGCCGCCGCACCAACGCGCGGCCTCAGCCAATGTGATATGAGCCATACATTACTTCTCCAAATACTCTGCCACGATTTCTCTTTCGTCCATGTGGTATTTTACACCGTTTACTTCCTGATAGGTTTCGTGGCCCTTGCCTGCTAGAACGATTATATCATCTTTTTTGCCAATTTCCATAGCATAATGAATCGCTTTTTTTCGATTTACATTGACCACATAATTTTTTGCATCCCCCAGACCGGCTACGATGTCATCAATGATGGCCGTAGGCTCCTCCGTACGAGGATTATCGGAGGTGATGACCGCCAGATCCGCCAGACGGACACCGATGGCACCCATAATGGGGCGTTTCTTTCTGTCACGGTCACCGCCACAGCCAAAGACCGCGATCAGCCGACCCTTGCAGAAACCGCGGACAGCGGTCAACACATTTTCCAGACCGTCCGGGGTATGGGCATAGTCAATGAGAACGGTGTAGGGTTTGCCGGGGGTAGGAACCACTTCCACCCTGCCCTTGACACCCTTGACATCCGCCAGCGCAGCGGCGGCATCTTCCAGAGAAATGCCCAGCTGCAGGGCAATACCCAGCACGGTGAGCACATTATAAGCTGTAAACTTACCGGGGATGGGCACATGAACTGCTGCACTTTTTTCGCCATAAACTGCAGTAAAATCCAATCCATCCCGGTTATAAACCACATTTTTTGCCATCAAATCCCCGCAACCGTCCACACTGGTGCAGATGACAGGAATATTCTTGTCCGCAACCATTCGTTGCCCCCAAGGACAATCGGTATTGACCACCGCTTTGTCACAACGATCGAACAGTTGCGCTTTGGTTGCGCCATAATGCTCCATGGTATTGTGAAAATCCAAGTGGTCTTCGGTCAGGTTGGTAAAGGCGCCCACCTGAAAGCGGATGCCCTCCACCCGATGCAGGGCGATGGCATGGCTGGAAACTTCCATCACCGCATACTTACAGTTTGCATCCCGCATCCGGGCAAAGAGCCGCTGCAACTGGATGCTTTCCGGGGTGGTGCGGTCCGTGGAGAGCACCTCGTCACCGATGTGATTTTCCATGGTGCCGATGAGGCCCACCTTCTGCCCCGTCACTTTCTGCAGCAGCTGCTTCAGAAGCCATGTGACGGAAGTTTTACCATTGGTGCCGGTGACACCAATCATGGTCATGGCTTTCGACGGATGACCATAGAAATTGGAGCCGATACGGGCAAGGGCGACGCGATCGTTTTCCACCAGAATATAGGGAATGTCCATCTCCGGTTTCTTGGCGGTAACCACGGCCACCGCCCCCTTCTGCACTGCCATGGGAATAAAACGGTTGCCATCAAAAGCAAAACCGCTGAGAGCCACAAACAGCGTACCGGGTTCAAAATTCTCCCGGGTGTCGCTGGAAACAGCGCAAATCTCCATTTCAGCATCTGCGTGCAGTTCCAGAATGTCTACAGATTGAAGCAAATCTTTCAGTTTCATATCTTGCCCTCACTAATCTCGAATACTTAAGTCTGCAAATGTCAATTCTATGGTGGTGCCGGTGGGAACTTCCGTTCCTGCCGCCACCGATTGTCCGGTCACCACGACCTTCGGTTCCACCGACGGGTTACCGCTGACCAGAATATAAAGTCCCAGCTTGCCTGCCGCATCCGCGGCCTGCTGGCGGTTCATACCGGAAAAGTCCGGCACTTTCACTGTCCGCAATTGCTCCGGTTCTCCAAAATACAGCAGCACCTGACTGCCCCCCGGCACCGATTGCCCTGCGGCAGGGATCTGGCCGGTGACCGTATCCCCCTGCCCCACTTTCAGAAAGGTAAGGCTCAAGTCCTTCAGGGAAGCGGTCGCTTCCTTACTGGTTTGGCCGGTTAAATCCGGCATCACAACACTCTGGGATCGGATATCCTCCGCCCCGTAATTTCGGGCCACCCCCAGATAAGGAAGGATGTCCGACATCACAGCGCCCACGGTGGGCGCCGCCATCACACCACCGGAAATATAGATACCGGTGGATCTGGACGGGGTATCCAATGCAACAAGTACAATATACTGCGGATCATCCATGGGCGCAACCCCCACAAATGATACGATTTTATCTAAAGTTGGTTTTCCGTTTTCGTCTAAAACATCAATCTTTTCACTGGTGCCGGTTTTGCCGCCGATGGAGTAACCTGCCACAGCGGCATTTTTAGCGGTGCCCTCTGTGACCACAGACTCCATCAAGGTGCACATGATCTTAGATGTTTCCGCAGAGATCACCTGCCGCATCACAGTGGGTTCCTGCTTCAAAACTGTATTGCCCTTGGCATCCAGCACCTCGGAAACAATGTACGGCTCCATGAGGTAGCCGCCATTGACCACCGCTGAGATGGCGCGAACCAACTGTAACGGAGTAAGCTTAAAGGTCTGTCCAAAGGAGGCGGATGTCAAAGAGGCGGTTCCCCATTTCTGGGTATCGGTCACCAAGGCTTTGTCAAAAAACACGCCCTTACTTTCACCGGACAGATCCAGCCCCGTCTTTTCCAGAACACCAAAATTTTTGACATACTCATAAAACCGATCTCCCCCCAATTCCAGCGCAATATTGGCAAAGGCGATGTTGCAGGAATTCTGCAAGGCTTGTGCCGTTGTCTGGGAACTGTGACCGGTGGAGCGCCAGCAATGCAGCAATTGGGCACGACCGGGGATTTGAGAGGAACCGGAGCAGTAAAAGTGATTTTTTAAGGTGATGGCGCCGCTGTCCAGCGCTGCCGCCATGGTCAGCACCTTAAAGGTGGAACCCGGCTCATAGCCATCGGAGATCACCCGGTTACGCCATTGTTTCAGGCGGGCATTCTGCAGCGCCTGCTTGTACTTTTGCAGACCCTGCTCATAGGCTTCGCTGCCCTGCGGGTGTAAAAGATAGCCAAGCCGCAGGTGTTCCACCAATTGCGCCTGCTTGGCGTCATAGACTTCAAGATAGGCATTGGGATCATAGCCGCCCAAGGTGGCCATGGCCAGAATCTCTCCGGTTTTCACATTCATCACGATGCCAAAAGCACCGTTCTGCACATCATACCGGGCGATGGCTTCTTCCATCCGCTTTTCAAGACACTGCTGCACCGTGGCATCCAATGTCAGCACCACATCACATCCGGGGATGGACTGGACATACTTTTCATAGGAAAAGGGCATATCCATTTCGTTATTGCCCTTGGTGGTGATCACCTTGCCGGCTATTCCGGAAAGAAAGGTGTTGTAGGATGCCTCGATTCCTTCCGACCCAACACCGGAGGCATTGGTAAAACCGATCACCTGAGAAGCAAGGCTACCATAGGGATAAAACCGTTTGGTGCTCGGCTCCAGATGGATGCCGGAAACATCTTCACTATTGATGAAATGGCGGATGTGGGCAGCGGTATCCGCATCAATCGCTGTGGCTATCTGCTTATATCGCATTTTAGTATCAGCAGCCTGCTGCGCGATCCATTCCGGGCTTATGTCCAGTATTTCCCCTAAAACACGGGATATTTCGCCAATATCTTCCTTGGCCTGTTTTAGCTCGTGGGGATCTAAGTACACCGTTTCCACGCTTTGGCTGCCGGCTAATATATTCATATGTATATCGTATATGATACCGCGGGTGGCAGAAACGGTGGTGGTGCGGGTCTGATTCCGCAGCGCAAGCGCTGCATAATAGTCATAATCCAGCACCATCAAATCAAAAAGCCGCAAACTCACCGGCACAAAGGCCAGAAAAGCCATCACCGCCGTCACTACCAAAATGCGGCTGTGATGGCCGGAATTGGCACGCACACGCTCGTATCGTTTTTTCTTCCCGGATGGTTTTGCCACAGGGTCGGCCCCCTTTCAGATATTGCAAAAATGGGCAGCAAGGGAATCCCTTACTGCCCATTGCAGCTACTATCCTAATTTTATGGGCCGGGACGGCGTTTATGCAAAAATTCCGGTCAGGAATGTGGTCACCGTGTCCCAGAAGCTCATCCGTGTTTCTTCCTGCTGGGGCGGCTCCATACCGAGGCGCACACGCTGCATATCTTCAGCAGGCACCATGCCGGCATCCAGCGCGATCTGCAGGATCTCGTCCAGATCATAGCCTTCTTCATAAGTCTGCTGCAGCTGAACATTCTCCTGCTCCAGCTGCTGCACATACATACTCATCTGCGCAGCCTGCTGCAGGCTGTGGCGGTACTCCACCAGACCAACCACCATGGCAACGAGCATAACCACAGCAAGGGCGATGCCGCAAAGGGCAACCGGATCCACTGCAATGACTTTACGCTCAGCACGGTGGCGGGCATATACAGGTGCGGTGTTATCGCGCTCATCATTACGCTCCACCTTCCACGCTGCGGTGCCGTTCATGGGATATTTAACATACTGAACATCAGCTTGCAGTGCCATGGTTCTCGCTTCCTTTCTATATCTTTTCGCACACACGAAGTTTGGCGCTTCGTGCTCTGGGATTTCGTTCCAGTTCTTCCTCTGTAGAAGTAATAGGCTTGCGGCTGATGAGTTTTACCGCAGGCTTTTTGCCACATACGCACACCGGGAAATGGGGCGGGCAGGTGCAACCCTTGGATGCATCCGTCATTCCCACTTTTACAATTCTGTCTTCCAGGGAGTGGAATGTGATGATGGCCAGACGGCCACCGGGATTCAGCGCAGGGATGGCATCGCGCATCACCTTTTCAACGGAGCTCAGCTCATCGTTGACCGCGATGCGGATGGCTTGGAAACTGCGCTTGGCGGGATGCTGCTTTTCACGCAGCGCCGCAGCGGGCATGGCGGAGCGGATAATGTCCACCAGTTCCAATGTGGTTTCGATGGGTTTCTCTTCTCTACGGCGGCAGATCGCAGCAGCGATCTGGGGTGCGTAACGCTCCTCACCGTAGGTATACAAGATCCGCTTCAGTTCCTCCTGAGACCAGGTGTTGACCACCGTATGGGCTGTAAGGGGATCTTCGTTATTCATTCTCATATCCAGGGGGGCATCTGCCATATAGGAGAAACCCCGGGCGCCATCATCCAACTGCGGAGAAGAAACGCCCAGATCCAGCAAGATGCCGTCCACGGCATCGATGCCCAGATCCTGCAAGACCTGCTTGATCTCGCAGAAGTTGGAGTGGACCAAAGTCACACGGTCACCAAAGGGCTTCAAACGCTCCCCTGCTGCCTTGAGGGCGACGGGGTCACGATCGATGCCGATGAGCCGACCGGTGGTCAGCTTTGCAGCAATATGGCTGGAGTGACCGGCACCGCCCAAGGTGCCATCTACATAGATGCCGTCGGGCTTAATGTCAAGGGCCTCGATACATTCATCCAGCAAAACGGATACATGATAAAAATCACTCATAGACCGATCGCCTCCAAAGAAGCCATCAGCTTTTCGGGAGTCAAATTCTCCAGCTCGAAGGCATCGAATTCAGCAGCGTCCCAAATTTCGGCCTGACCTGCACGACCAACGATCACCACATCTTTGGAGATGCCGGCATAGTTCATCAGGTTTTGGGTCAGGGAGAATCGGTTCTGCTTGTCAGGGGCGCACTCGGTGGCGTTGATGAAAATCAGACTGGTGGGGCCGGAGCGCTGTGCCAGAGGCAAGCGATTGTAATTCTCGCTGAGGGTTTGCCAATCCTCTTTAGAATACACGGTAAGGCAACGATGACCACAATTGAAGCCCAGCGTGACATAAAACTCTCTACCCAACTCCTCACGAAGCTTTGCAGGGACGAACAAACGGTTTTTGTCATCCATTTTCGCCGGGTATTTGCCGATCATGTAGCCTCACCTCCTCCATTTTGCACCACTTTGCTACCATTTTGCACCACGTAACAACAGTATAACAACACTTTCTAGAAAAATCAATCTTTTTTTATCAAAAATCTCAAAATTTTCCACGAAAAGTAGGTGAATTCCGTATTTTTGAACAGATGTTCAAAAATAGAGCAATATTTCTCCATTTTCCAATTCAGCTGTGATTTTTTCCGGCTTTTTCGGAGCGGTCAGCAAGAGATTGGCCAACGGTGCTTCCAACCGCTGCTGCACCAACTGGCGAAGCTGCCGCGCGCCGCCCTGATTTTTACACTGCACCGCCATCTCTGCAGCCAATGCATCAGGCAATTCCAGTTCGATCCCCACCTGCGACACCCGCTGTTGCAACATGGAAATGGCTCTGCCGGCAATCTGCTCCATATCCTCCGTCTGCAAAGATCGGAAGTGGATGATGCGGTCCAATCGACCCAAAAACTCGGGAGAAAAGGTCTGGCGCAGCTGCTGCTCCGTCTGTCCATCCCGTCCTGCAGGACAAAATCCAAAGCCATCGTGACTTTGATGTCCACCCACATTAGAGGTCATGACCACAATGGCATTTTTGAAGCTGACACGGCGGCCGGTGGAGTCGGTGAGCTCCCCTTCCTCCATAATTTGCAGTAAAATACCTGTCACATCCCGATGGGCTTTTTCCAGTTCATCAAAGAGCACCAGACAGTAGGGTCTGCGTCGCACCGCCTCCGTCAGTTTGCCGCCTTCCTCATATCCCACATAACCGGGAGGGGCACCGATGAGTCGGGAAAGCGATTGTTTTTCCATATATTCCGTCATATCCAAGCGGATGAAGGATTTTTTACTCCCATAGATTTCCTCTGCTAAAGCCCGGCAAAGTTCCGTTTTACCCACACCCGTAGGCCCTGCAAAAAGCATACTTGCCACCGGGCGGGCGGCATCCCGGATGCCACAGAACCCCCGTCGCACCGCATCCGCTACCGCCGCCACCGCAGGCTGCTGACCAATCACCCGCTGCGCCAACACCTGCTCCAAATTCAACAGGCGCTGCCGTTCATCGGCGGTAAGCCGTCCCACGGGAATCCCCGTCCGATCCGACACCGCCCAAGCAATATCCCGGGCGGTGACACAGCAGCCATGGGCCTCGTCATCGGTACGAACAACAGTCTGCATTTTGTCCCGCAGTTCGGCAGCAAGCTCAAAGCGCTTTTCACGAACAGCTTCATGCAGCTGGTTTTCCAGTTCTTTGCGAGGCGCCGCCCCACCATGGCGCTGCTCTGCCAATCTGGCTCTGGCTGCCCCTTCATCCAGCAGGTCAATGGCTTTATCCGGCAGATACAGATCCGGCAGGTAGCGCACCGACAGGTGCACCGCCTCTTTCAGCGCATCCTCTCCGATGCGAATGTGATGGTGCTTTTCCAGACCCGGTCTGAGGGCGCGCAAAATGTTCATGGTGCTCTCCGCGCTGGGTTCTTCCACCATAACCGCACGGAAGCGGCGCTCCAACGCCGCATCCTTTTCGATATATTTCCGGTATTCGTCCACGGTGGTGGCGCCCAAAATCTGCAGTTCTCCCCGTCCCAGCGCCGGCTTAAAGATATTGGCTGCGTCGATAGCGCCCTCTGCCGCACCGGCACCGACAATGGTGTGCATTTCGTCCACGAACAAAATCACATCCCCGCAGCGCCTGATCTCTGCCAGCACATCCCGCAGCCGTTCTTCAAATTCGCCCCGGTATTTGGTTCCGGCCACCAGATTGGCCATGTTCAAGCTGACCAATCTTTTGTCTTTCAACTGGGGCGGTACATCCCCCAATGCCATCCGCTGCGCCAGACCTTCGGCAATGGCAGTTTTGCCCACCCCGGGCTCCCCTACCAATGCCGGATTATTCTTATTCTTTCGGCTGAGAATACCGATGACCACATCAATTTCCCGATCTCTTCCAATCACCGGATCCATGGCAGCCGCCTTTGCCACCATATCCTCACTGAATTGCTCCAATAATTTCGTGGATAACCCCTCCTTTTTTCGTTTTGCAGGCTCCCGATAGCCCAGCATTTTATACTCCACGGCATGAGAAAACAGCATCTTCGGATCCACACCGCAGAGCCGAAGCAAATGCGCCGCTGTGGAATGCTCCGCCCGGGCCAGAGAGAGCAGAATATGTTCCGGAAAGATCTCCCGTTCTCCGCTGCTGCCAGCCTCCAACGATGCATAGGACAATACGCTGCGGGCATCCCGGGACAACCCCTGCTGCAATGGCAGACCCGATTGCCCCTGACCAAAATGCAGGATGGTCAAATCCTGCAGCAATGCTTCCGACACGCCAAAGGAGCGGATCAGCCGCCCCTCCCAGCTTTCCAGCGCCGTCAGCGCCAGCAACAAGTGGGCCGTACCCACATAACTGTGACCCAAATTTCTGGATCTGGCAGCCGCATCCAAAATCAATTTCGCCGCATCCGGACGATAAGCCATAGTGATCCCCCCTATTGCCGGAAATTCTCCCCTCGGAAAGAAAAAAATATACGGTGAAAAATGAAAATAGGAATTGCTTTTTCTGAAATCCATGTTAGAATATTGTTAACCATCGCCGTATCGGGGATGAGAAACAAACATGGAGGAACATAATCATGGCATACAAGATTACTGACGCCTGCGTCAAGTGCGGTGCTTGCGCCGACAACTGCCCTGTTGAGGCTATCTCCGAGGGCGACGAGATGTTTGTCATCGACGCCGACACCTGCGTTAGCTGCGGCGCCTGCTGCGACAACTGCCCTGTTGAGGCTATCGTCGAGGAGTAATCCCCCCACAAAACGAGGTTGGCCTGTGCATCATTTAAGATGCACAGGCTAATTTTCTATGGAGAAAGCTATGGAATACTTATCCAACGGTTTCACCCTGCATACCGGTGACGGTTCTTTCCCCATCAGTACCGACTCCATGCTTCTGGCGGATTTTGTGCGTTTGCCCCCCAATGCATCCGTTGTGGATCTGGGCGCAGGCTGCGGCACTTTGGGGGTGCTACTGTGTACCAGAGATTCTCGGTGCCACATCACCGGCATTGAACTGGATCCCGTTGCCCACCGGTCAGCCACCGAAAATATCGAACGAAATCATTTGCAAGACCGCATGGAAAGTATATGCGGCGATTTGCGGTGTATTTCCCTGCCAAGGGGCAGCTTTTCCGTCTGCGTGTCTAATCCTCCCTATTTTTCCGGAGGACCGGCAAGCAAGGCGCACCCGCTTGCCCGCCGGGATGATTGCTGCTCCCCTGCCCAGCTATTTCAAGCTGCTGCAAGGGCGCTGAAATTCGGCGGCGACTTTTTCATGGTGCATAAACCGGAGCGTCTGGCTGAACTGATCGCCTGCGGTGCACGAGAAGGCTTGGAGGCCAAACGGCTGCGGCTGGTTCGCCACCGAGAAGGCGGAGAAATCTCTTTGATTCTGCTTGCCTTCCGCAAAGGCGGCAAGCCGGGTTTGCAGATTGACGAAAAATTCCTACACCATTGCGATGGCACACCATCGCATTACTATCGCGAAATCTACCACATTCCCTAAAATCATTGGAGTTGCCACACCAGCCTGGGCGCTGGCCGGCAATGACATTTAAAACGAGGAGGTTCCGCCCATGGCCGGAATGCTTTATCTTGTTCCTACGCCCATCGGCAATTTGGGCGACATTTCCGAGCGTGCCCGCAAAACTCTGGAAGAAGCGGATTTTATCGCTGCGGAGGATACCCGGGTATCTTTGAAGCTGCTGAACCATCTGGGTATCAAAAAAAGCCTTGTCAGCTATTTCGAGCACAACAAGGCCTTCAAGGGCAATATTATTTTGGACCGCATTCTGGCAGGCGAAACCTGCGCGCTGGTCTCCGATGCCGGCAGCCCTGCCATTTCCGACCCCGGTGAAGATCTGGTGAAGCTGTGTGCGGAGCACGGCATTACCGTATGCGCCATCCCCGGCCCCTGCGCTGTCATCACAGCGCTGAGCATCTCCGGGCAGGCCACCGGTCGATTCTGCTTTGAGGGATTCCTCTCCACCGCAAAAAAGAGCCGTAAGGAGCATCTGGAAAGTCTGAGAAACGAGACTCGCACCATGATCTTCTACGAAGCACCCCACAAACTGGTGGCAACGCTGGAAGATATGGCCGAGGTTTTTGGAAACGACCGACCTATCAGTCTTTGCAGAGAACTGACGAAGCTTCACGAAGAAGTGGTTCGCACCACGCTGGGTGCTGCCATTGAAGGCTACACCACCAATCCCCCCAAGGGCGAATTTGTGCTGGTGGTTGCAGGCGCAGAACCGGTGGTGACAGAAAAGCCCACCGCCACCGATGCTGCCAAGCGCGTACAGCAGCTGATGGCAGACGGCATGAGCCGCAAGGATGCCGTCAAGCAGACCGCAAAGGAATTGGATCTGCCGAAAAATGTGGTTTACGATGCCGCATTGGCAATAGACGAAGAATAAAAGCGCAGGAGCAGCCGTGGCTGCTCCTGCTTTTTCATTTCCCGGCCATAGGCTGCATAGGCTGTCCATGGGAGGGATGAAGATGGTGATGAGTTGGATCTTTACGGGGATGGTACTAATCTCCACCGTATTTGCCATGTTTCTGGGAAATGGCAGCGCATTGGCTGCCGCTGTGCCCCAAGGGGCGCAGGCCGGGGTCACATTGGCCCTTTCTCTGGCCGGTTCCATCTGCTTATGGACGGGTGTTGGCAAGTTAATGGAGCACATCGGTCTGACCGCCATACTGTCCAAGATGCTGCGGCCGTTATTGCACCGGGTCTTTCCGGGCACGAAAAAAGATCCGCAGCTGGCTGGGGTATTGTCCGGAAATATCTGCGCCAATTTGCTGGGATTGGGCAATGCCGCCACTCCCATGGGCATTGGAGCAGTACAGCGAATGAAAGACCCCCTCCGCCCCCATCGGGCGACGGATCAAATGTGCAGGCTCATTGTGCTCAACACCGCCTCCATCCAGCTGATTCCAGCTAATGTGGCCGCTGTACGGGTTAGCCTCGGCTGCGCCACGCCTTTTGACATTTTACCGGCGGTTTGGGTCACCAGCATCTGCTCCGCCTCCATGGGATTATTGGCTGCGTATCTTTTGGGAAAGCTGTGGCGGCATGATTGATTACATCGTTCCGCTACTATTACTGGTCATTTGCTGCATGGCATTGTCCAAAAAAGAAAATGCCTATGACCTGCTGCTCAGCGGCGGCGCAGATGGGCTCAAGCTTGTGGTTTCCATTCTCCCCACTCTGGTTTTGTTGCTGACTGCAGTGACCATGCTACGGCAAAGCGGCGCGGTGGAAGTATTCAGCAGCTTTTTCGCACCGATTTTTCAGTTTTTCGGCATCCCACCAGAAACCGCCATTTTGGTATTGATCCGTCCTATTTCCGGCAGCGCTGCTTTGGCAGTGGGCACAGAACTGATGGCCACCTACGGGGTGGACAGCCCAATCGGGCGCACCGCAGCGGTGATGCTGGGCTCTACGGAGACCACTTTTTACACCATTAGTGTGTATTTTGGCGCTGCGGGCATAAAAAAGACCCGCTACACCCTACCGGCTGCGCTGATTGCGGATTTTGTGGGATTTTTCATGGCGGCATTGACAAGCAGAATATTTTACGCATAAAAAAACGCCGTGGAAATCCACGGCGTTTTCTGTTTCATTATTCCTCGTCCTCGTCATCCTCGAAGGAGAACTCCAGATTCTCGCCGCAGTTGGGGCAAGCAATGGCGCCATCCTCCAGGGTTTCCTCGTCGAAGTTGATCACTTCGCCGCAAACGGGGCACTCCACCTCGTAGATGGTGGAATCTTCATCGCCAAATTCGAAACCCTCTTCGCAGCCGCAGTCGCACTCTTCCTCGTCGTCCCAGTCTTCATCCTCTTCGTCGTAGAACTCGTCTTCGTCCTCTTCGTCCATGATGAAGTCCTCGATGGCGTCCAGATCTTCTTCGATCTCGTCCAGCTCATCGGAGATGGCGATGGTGGTCTCCTCCACATCCTTCAGACGCTTGGTGATATCACCCAGCAGATCCACGATGGCGGCAATCATCTTGCCCTCGTTGGTTTCGGTGCTCAGCTGCAGGCCATCCATCAGGCCCTTGAGATATGCGGACTTTTCACAAATAGTCATAGTGTTACTCCTCTCATTAAAGGGATCGCTTCACGACCCGCAGGTCAATGGCGATGACTTACAATTTTAGAAATAGGGGACGATTGTGCATCGTCCCCTATTGAGTTTTGAAATAATTAGGCCTTGGAACGGCTCAGATACTCACCGGTACGGGTGTCGATCTGGATCTTGTCGCCCTCGTTGATGAACAGCGGCACCTTAACCTCAGCACCGGTCTCGACGGTAGCGGGCTTCAGAGTGTTGGTAGCGGTGTTGCCAGCGAAGCCGGGGTCGGTAGCGGTAACGACCAGGTCAACGAAGTTGGGAACTTCAACACCGAAAACCTTGCCCTTGTAGGACATGACGGTGCAGATGTCGTTCTCCTTGACGAACTTAAAGCTGTCATCCAGAACATCACCGTTCAGGGGAACCA
>JAGCMI010000083.1 GCA_017646545.1 Oscillospiraceae bacterium
AAGCTGAAGGAACTGACCGGCCGCCCCATCGGCATCAATTTGGAGCCCGTGGAGCAGGTGCTGTCCTCCCTTGACCCGGAAGAAAATATGTGGGCCATGACCGATGGCCGCAAGGCAACGCTGGAAAATGCCCGCAAGGCCGCCGACATGGGCGTGAACATGATCCTGCTCACCGGCAACCCCGGTGTGGGTGTGACCAACACCGCCATTGTCCAGACGCTGGAACTTTATAAGAAGGAACTGGGCGACCGTCTGATTCTGGCTGCCGGCAAGATGCATGCCTCCGGCATCATCACCGAGGGCGCGGAAAAGATCATCACCAAGGAAGATGTGAAGGCCTTTGCCGAAGCCGGTGCGGATATCATCCTGCTGCCCGCCCCCGGCACTGTTCCCGGCATCTCTCTGGAGTATATCCGGGAACTGGTGGGCTATGCCCACAGCCTCGGCTGCCTGACCATCACCGCCATCGGCACCTCTCAGGAAGGTGCGGATGTGGCCACCATCCGCCAGATTGCCCTGATGTGCAAGATGACCGGCACCGACATTCACCACTTGGGTGATGCCGGCTACGGCGGCATGGCGCTGCCGGAGAATATCCAGGCCTATTCCATTGCCGTCCGGGGCATCCGCCATACCTATCACCGCATGGCCGCCTCTGTTAACCGATAATTTTTTGTTTGTCAAGCTGCAAAAATGCCGCCCTTTCGGGCGGCATTTTTTATAATTCATTCCACTGGTATTGGGATAGATCCACCCTGCCCTGCGTCACAACAATTCCATCTTGTTGCAGCCGGCGGCATTGCTCCGAAAGTCCGCCAAAAGCATAATGCTCCGACAGCTTTCCCCCGGCAGACACCACCTTATAGCAGGGGTATTTCTCCCCATCCGGATTGCGGTGCAGCGCGTTGCCCACCCAGCGTGCCAGTTTGGGATTTCCCAGAAAGGCGGCAATTTGACCGTAGGTCACCACCTTGCCCTTGGGAATGGTCTGCAAAAATGCAAGGACTTTTTCTTCCATTACAGCGTGATCACAGACTCCAGATCGGCACACTTATCCAGCTGAGGCTGACCGCCCACCATGCAGATACCGCCATCGCGGAGGGTCTTTTCCAGCACATCCGCCATCTGCAGCAGCTGTTGGGCATCGGTGTGCAGCAGCTGATTGCGGGCGTTGCAGCGATCCTCCCAAGTGGTGCCGCTGAAATAGAAGCGGTCTGCCACCTGCGCCTTGGTCTTGGGGGTCATCAGCGGAGAACTGCTTGCCACCGCACCGATGATAAAGCCGGTAAAGTCGCTGGTCTGCTGGGCAAAGTCCCGCAGGAACTGGGCGCAATTACCATACTTCTCCACAGAACCGGCACCGTTGGGGTCACGGTAGGAATAGCAGGCAGCAAGGCCGGTATCACGGGCCACCATGCCGGCACCGTAAGCGCCGCCCTGCACACGGATGGCATTCCACAGATAGGCCAGACTGACGATCTGACCGGCCAGCTGGAGCTGACCGCAGTAGCTGCCGCCATTGTCGCACACATTGCCACCCACCACAGCGAAGGCCACATCGGCAGGAATGGCGATGCCTTCCTTGCGGATGCCAAAGGGCTGCAGCTTCACAGCAGGCAGCTTTTCTGCGCTGGGCACAGCGGAAGCAATCTGCTCCACCAGCGCCTGCACCTGCTGGGTGCCGGTGACGCTGACGGTCATGGCATTCTTGTTCACCAGCTTCTTCAGCAGGGCGGACATGGCTGCATTCAGCGCCTCAAAGTTCCAGTTCTCCTCCTGATTCTTCAGCCACAGATAGTAAGTAACACCGCTGACACATTCGTCCGCCACACCGGAGGACAAACTCTGGGCTGCGATGCGGCCCAGACCGGCAGCATTACCGGCCATGACCATGCGCTGGAACATCTGCATCTTATTCTGACGCAGAATCTCCCGGGTGGTATCATCGGAGAATACGCTCTCATTCAAAATTTCCGCCACCAGCGCCACGGCCTCATTCAGGCGGCTCTCCAAGGTGCTGAAACTGACGCACAGCTTCACAGCGGCATCACCCTGGGAACCGGAAATGTTATAAGCAGCCACGCCTGCATGGAGATTACCGCAGAGCAGACGGGTCTTATTGATGATCTGGCTGGCGCTGTGGTTCTTGGTGTCTGCTGCGCCCAGCAGCTTGCAGGCAAAGGAAAGGGCGGACAGTTCTTCTTCCGTGCAGCTTTCTGCATCAAAATACATACTAACATACACGATTCCGCTGGTCTGCAAGGGATGTACAATGACGGGAACACCGGAAAGCACCATTTCCTCCGTGGGGATCTGCTCCGGCTGGGCGGGGATATCCTCCAGAGAAAGCTGGGGGATCGTAGCCACATTTTCGGGGGTATCGGCGCTGTTCTGCCATGCCAGCAGCACTTCCTGCCGGTTTGCCACGGCAGCGCGCTCTTCCTCCGTCCAGGCGGCAGTTTCCCGCTGCAGGCGCTGCTGCTCGGCATTGCGGCGCTTTTCACCGGCATTGTAGGAAGGACGCAGCACCACCTTGGCGCTGTGGGCATTATTCAGCAGCAGATTGCGGATCAGCTCCTCGAAATAGCCTTCTTGCAGCTTCTTTCTCATATTCTCAAACAGATCGCCCACCTGCAGATTGGCAGCGGGGTCACCGCCATAGAGCCAGCTTTCCAGCGCGCTGAAGCCGAAAATCAGCCCCTGGGGATAGTAACCATAGTCGCGCTCCCGCATTTTAAACTCGGTATTGGCCATGACAGCCTCCAGCTGGTCACGATCCAGACCCTCGGCAGCGAGTTTTTCCAAAGTTGCGGTGATCAGCTGCTGCACCTGCTCCAGGTTTTCTTCCTTGATGTTCTTCACATCCATCATGATCCAGGGCTGCAGCATGCCATCGTCCACGCCCATATTGACCTCCTGCGCCAGACCCTGGGACAAGATGGCCTTGGACAAGGGGGACTGGTTGCTGCCGCAGAGCACCTCAGAGAGAATCTGGGAGGCGACGATGGTTTCCCGGTCTGCGAAAGTACCGATGACCTTGCCGAAGGAAAGTCTGACCTTGCCTTCCAAGGCCTCACCGGGGGCCAGTTCGTACTCCTCTGCAGTTTCACCCACCACGGGCTGCTGCATCACGGGAGGCGCCATGCGCTCGGTGCGCTCATAGTGGCACAGATATTCATCATTCAAAATGCCCAGCACCTGCTCGATGTTCATATCGCCATCCAGGAACACATAGGCGTTGGAGGGGGCGTAGAAACGGCGGTGGCTGTCGATGAAGGCTTCGTAGGTCAAATCGGGAATGGCGGTGGGGTCGCCGCCGGACTCAAAGCCATAGGGAGAATCGGGGAACAGCAGGCGGTTGAGGCTGCCTCTGACCTGACGGTCTGCGCTGGCAAAAGCGCCCTTCATTTCATTGAACACAACGCCCTTGTAGCTGGGGTTGCCGTTTTCATCCAGTTCGTAGTGCCAGCCTTCCTGGTAGAAAATCTCCGGCTTGGAGTAAATCAGCGGATGGAACACTGCATCCAGGTAAACCCGCATCAGATTGACAAAATCCTTGTCGTTGCGGCTGGCGATGGGATACATGGTCTTATCCTGGAAGGTCAGAGCATTGAGGAACGTGTTCATGGAGCTCTTCTTCAGTTCCACGAAGGGTTCCTTCACGGGATATTTGTCAGAGCCGCAGAGCACGCTGTGCTCCAGAATATGGAACACGCCGGTGTCATCCCAAGGCAGGGTCTCAAAGGCGATGCCAAAGGTCTTATTCTCCTCGTTGCGGCTGAGCCAAACCAGTTCCAGACCGGTCTTTTCGTGCTCCATGCGATACAGCACCGCTGCCAGCTCCGGCAGTTCGGTGGCACTCATCAGCTTAAAACCGCTGAGATTCTTATTTTCCAACATACTGGGTTCCTCCTCTATTTTTCTCAAATGTATTTTCTTTAATAATGCTGCAATTTCCGGTACTGTACCGGAGAAATGCCATATTCCTTCTTAAATGCCCGGTAGAATGCGGAATAATCCGAAAAACCCACCTGCTGGCTCACATCCTCCAGTTTGACATTCCGGTCGATCAGCGCCTTGGCTGCGATCAGCCGCCGCTGGGTGACACAATGATAGAAACTGACATCCATTTTCTTACGGAACAGCTGGGTGATGGTGCTTTCGCTGACAAAGAAATGGTGCGCCACATCGGAAAGGGTGATCTTGCCTGCCAAATTCTCCTCGATATAGTGCAGCACCCGATCCAGCAGTTCCGGTTTTTCCGCCTTCATGGGATGCACCGCCCGATCCACGCAAGCACGGCGCAGCTGCGCCAGCAGGGTGATGGTGTTGCCGATCACCGCCAGTTCCCATTCATCGCTGCGGTTCTCCGATTCCCGGACACCTTGCTCAAACAGCTTTCCGATCTCTTCCCGGACGGCATCACCGGTTCTCAGCAGGGCACTGCCGGATCCAACCTGCGCCATCACATCCGGAAACCATCTGCTGAGCATCCGCACAAACTCGTCACTGATCCACACCACATCCCGGATATAGGGCTCGGTCATGTTGCTGTGCAGTAGCGGTCGGTGGCTGACCCCCGGTGGTACAATCACCACATCCCCCTTTTGCAGGCGGTAGCGCTGAGCACCCACCAAATATTCCACACTGCACTCGCTGCGGTAATACAGCAGTTCATAAAAGCTGTGGGAGTGAAGATTGACTACACTTGCAGCATCACTGATGTCCCGGTGGGTATCCACAAAGCGGGAGTCCATCTCCAATTCCTGATAGAGATCCCCCGGCTCCATTCCCATGCGGCGGAAGTATTCCAACCGCTTGGCAGTATCCATTATCCACGCATCCGGAGGCATATCTCGCATAAGCTTCCTTAACTGGGATATTTTCACAATTATGCCCCCCTTTGGCTTTGCTTTCTTTTGTAAATTGTACCACAAGATTGTCAGATTTGCAATGTTGTTTCCCTTTATTGCAATTTCAATTTTATTAACATTTTGTTAAAATGGAGAAGCAATTATGGGGGGAATTTTCCTCCCGGAAGAATGATTAAGGAGGAAATCTCTCAATGGCAAAGAAACCCGTTACTCTGGATGCCAAGGGTTACCGCAAGTTCGGCATGCGCGACAAGATCGCTTATGCTGCCGGTGACTTTGGCTGCAACATGAGTTTCGCCCTGAAGGGCACCGTTCAGACTTTCTGGCTGGTCTACATGATGCTGGAAACCGGTCTGCTGTCCGCCCTGCTTCTGCTGGTGCAGATCTGGGATGCCGTCAACGATCCGATGATCGGCACCATGATCGACAAAGACAAGCGTCACTACAAGCGCGGTAAGTTTAAGCAGTACATCTTCATCGGTGCCTGCGGCCTGCTGGTCGGCGGCGCTGCCGTGTTCCTGCCCTTCCCCAACGCCACCGTTGTTGTGAAGGCCATTTTGTTCATCCTGGGCTATGTGATCTGGGATGCCTGCTACACCGTTGCCAATGTTCCTTACGGTTCCATGCTGAGCCTGGTCACCGAAGATGTTGGTGAGCGTGCACAGCTGTCCACCTGGCGTTCCGTCGGCGGTATGGTCGGTGGCATGGTCCCCGGCATTATCCTGCCCATGATCATCTGGCAGAATGTCCTGTATGATGGCACCGGTGTCATCCCCAACATGGAAGGCACCTACCACACCAATCCTCTGACCGGTGAGGCTTATCAGATCGGTGAGCAGATCCTCAACCCCCTGACCGGTGAAAAGGTGCAGAACCTGCTGGGCGACCGCGTGTTCTGGGCTGCCCTGCTGATGGGCGTTCTGGGCTTCATCGCCTTCATGTTCATGATCAAGAACATCACCATCCGTGTGGATGAGAACTCCGTCAAGACCAACGAAGCTGGCGAAAAGTTCAACATCGTGGCTGCTTTCGGCAACTTCATGAAGAACCGCCCCGCTGTCGGTGCTACCGTGGCCGCTATGGGTATGTTCCTGGGCATGCAGTCCGCTTCTACCGCAAACACCATTATGTTCGCCACCTACGTTGGCATGGCTTCTCTGTCCGGCCTGGTTCAGATCATCGGCTTCCTGCCCATGTTCCTGTTCATGCCCTTCATCACCAAGATCGTTAAGAAGTTTGGTAAGAAGGAAGCTTCCGTGTTCGGTACCGTCATCTCCCTGGTGGGCGGCGCTGTTATGCTGGTCTTCCCCATGGTGGACAAGGCAATCGCTCTGCCCGTTTACATGGTGGGTCTGATCATCTTCGGTGTTGGCATGGGCGTTTACACCTGTGTCTCCTGGGCGATGATGGGCGATGCCATCGACTACAACGAGTGGAAGTTCGGCAAGCGCGAAGAGGGCACCGTCTACTCCCTGCACTCCTTCTTCCGTAAGCTGGCTCAGGGTGTTGGCCCCTCCATGGTTCTGCTGATCATGGGTGCTCTGGGTTATGTTTCCGAGCTGGGTAGCATCGGCCAGAATGCCACCACCGCCCACAATATGTGCTGGCTGGTTGCTGGTCTGTATATGTTCAGCGCTGTGCTGCAGTTCATCGGTCTGGCTTTGATCTACAATCTGGACAAGAAGACCCTGGAGCGCATGAACGCAGAGCTGGCTGCCCGCAAGTAAAATACGCTACACTTCTAATGCAAAAATCCCGCCGAGCAATCGGCGGGATTTTATTGCCAATATATCCCTTGTGCTTTTACCGGATTTGCAATATGATTTAGACAAATTATTTGATAGAATGGTAATGTGACAATCGACAATATGAATTCGGAGGAATAAAAATGTTTAAAAAGCAACGACCCCCCGGCAGCCTGACCACCAAGCATTGGTTTGGCTATATGTTTGGCGACTGGGGCGGCTGCATGACCTTTGGCCTGATGACCAGCATCTTCGCCATGTACTGCACCAATGTTTTGAAAATCGACCCCACCGTAATGGGCCTGCTTACCATTGTCTGGACCATTTGGGATGCCATCAACGACCCCATGATGGGCGCGCTGATGGACAAGGCATTTGCCAAGAGGCAGAACAAGCGGGGCAAGTTCCGTCCCTGGCTGCTGCGGGCCACCCCCCTGCTGACCGTAACCGCCATCGCACTGTGGACTGTGCCCACCTTCTTGGACGGCATTCCCCTGCTGGTTGCCCTATTCTCCTTCAAGATCTTCTACGAAGCATCCTACACCATGTTCAACATCCCCATGGGCTCTTTGCTGAGCGCCATGTCCACCAACGACTCCGAGCGCGCTTCTCTGTCCTCCGCCCGTGGCGTTGGCTCCATGTTCGGCAACATGATCCCCACCATGGCCGGTCCTCTGATCATCGGTATGTTTGGCGAAAAAACCTCCACCGGCTATATCATCACCGGTGTGGCCTGCGCAGCTGTTGGCTTTGTTCTGTGCCTTCTGCACTATGCTCTGACGGAGGAGCGCTGCGTGGTCAACGAAAAGGAAAAGGCCGATGAAATCAAATTTACTGATATTTTGGATGTTGTTAAGCACAACCGCGCCTTTGTGGCGCTGTGCATCCATGGCATCTGCATCTGCACCATGCAGTATCTGGCAGAAAACATCACCATGTATATGTATTCCGCCGTTTATTATGATGTGACCTACAAGACCATCGCCTCTGCGCTGTCTGCCCCCTTTATGGTTGGCGCCATGGTTTTCATCCCCTTCATGTGTAAAAAGCTGGGTCTGGAAAAGGTGATTCGCTTTTCCCTGCTGATTGGCGGTGCCATCTGTGCTGCGCTGTTTGGTATGCACATGGTGATGGATGTGCACCCCTTGCTCCACGGTGTGATTCTGGGTGTTGGTACCGGTTTTGCTATGGTGTCCATTCAGATGCAGTGGGGTCTGGTGGGCGAAGCCATTGATTACAACGAAATGATCACCGGCAAGCGCACCGAAGGCTCCATCTACGGCACTTTCAACCTGGCTCGTCGCATTGGCCAGACCATTGGTCTGGGATTCAGCTTCTTTGCGCTGGATTGGATTGGCTACAATCCCGATCTGACCACGCAAGCCGCCAGCACCGTGTTTGGTTTCAAAACATTGTGCGTGCTGGTGCCCGCTGTGTTCATTCTGGGCTCCTGGGCGGCTTTCAGATTTGTCTGGAACATCACCCCCGAAAAACGGGTCGCTATGGCCGCCTGGAAGGCCCAGCAGAAAAACAGCGCTGAATAATCGGTAAATTGAAGTTCTGTGACACATGGTCACGATATGGAAAGGAATCACCATGGACTACATTGTAAATACCCCCTGCGGCGCTCTTACCGGCTGCGCCGGCCGCGTCAGCGGCACTGTCAGCTATAAGGGCATCCGCTATGCCACCGCAGGCCGCTGGGAATACCCCAAAATCGTCACCGGCTGGGAAGGTGTATACGATGCCACCCGGTACGGCAACTGCTCCTATCAGCCCCGGGCATTTTATAACGAGGAATACAACGAAAAGAAATATTTCTACTACAACGAGTTCCGCAGAGGCGAAAGCTACACTTACGACGAAGATTGCCTCTTCCTCAATGTGTTCACCCCGGAAAATGCCAAAGAGGGCCACAAGCTGCCCGTGCTGGTGTACATTCATGGCGGTGGCTTCACCGGTGGCTGCGGACATGAAAAGCATTTTGACGGCCCCGTATGGCCCCAGCAGGGCATTATCGGTGTGACCATCAACTACCGCCTGGGCCCCATGGGTTTTGTCTGCCTGCCCCAGCTGGAGGCAGAGGCGGGCCACACCGGCAACTATGGCCTCTACGACCAGATGACCGCCATCCAGTGGGTCAAGAACAACATTGCCGCCTTTGGCGGTGATCCGGAAAACATCACCATCATGGGTCAGTCCGCCGGTGCTGCCAGTGTGCAGATGCTGTGCCAGAGTCCCCTCACCCACGGGCTGTTCCAGCGGGCTGTGATGTCCAGCGGCTGTGGTCTGGGCGGCATGTTGTCCGGTAAGAAGGATACTTCCATGGCCTTCTGGCAGGAAGTGATGAACCGCTGCGGCTGCAAGGATCTGGCCGCTTTCCGCGCCCTGCCTGCGGATCAACTGTTTGCAGCATGGAATGCCGCCAAGAAGGAAGTCAAGGGCGGCATGGCCGCAGCCTTCCCGGTGATGGACGGTCACTTTGCCGTTCCCGGCACCCCTGCCCATGACATCCACTACATGGCCGGCTCCACCAGCCACGATATGGCGCCCCCCATTTTGCAGGGCATGACCAAAAAGTGGATCAGCAAGCGCGAAAAGCCCAGCTACACCTGGTATTTTGACCGGATGCTGCCCGGCGACAACTGCGGCGCATGGCATTCTTCCGATCTGTGGTACTGGTTTGGCACGCTGGAGAATTGCTGGCGTCCCATGGAGGCTAAGGATCAGCAGCTGAGCCAGCAGATGGTGCAGTATCTGTGCAATTTCGTCAAGACCGGTGACCCCAACAAGGCCGCTGTGCTGCCCACTTGGATAGCCTCCGGCAAGGGACAGAACCGCGTGATGATCCTGGGCGAAAAGGATACCCACATGGGCAAACCCAGTATGCTGAAAATGATTGGCACCATGCTGACCAACAAGGCCGTGGGCGAATAAAAAATCAACGGGAGGCGAAAGCCTCCCTTTTGGTTTATTTTGATGGTTTAATTACGCGGATGACAGGACTGGATTTCATCAAGGTTTCGCGCAGCCGTCCTCTTCGAGTCCGTCATTGGAGCAAGAAAGCACACCCCCGTTAGGGGGTGTATGCTCGGTAGAATATAAAAGCAATACT
>JAGCMI010000084.1 GCA_017646545.1 Oscillospiraceae bacterium
GTGGGAGTGATCTCAAACAGCGGGGGCTGACGCTCGAAGTCGATCTTCATCGCATACTTGTTACGGTCTGCAAAAGCATCGCCCACGGGGGGATAGATCATGTTGGGAGGAGTACCGGGGATGGCTTCCAGCTTTTCCTTGGTATCCAGGTCGGGCATGGAGGACAGCAGAGCCCAGGTGTAGGGGTGACGAGGATCGTAGAACACTTCCTCAGCGGTACCATACTCGATGATCTTACCTGCGTACATAACAGCGATATCGTCAGCCATGTTTGCAACAACGCCCAGGTCGTGGGTGATGAAGATAACGGAAAGGTTACGATGACGCTTCAGGTTGTTGATCAGCTCCAGGATCTGAGCCTGGATGGTAACGTCCAGAGCGGTGGTGGGCTCGTCACAGATCAGGATCTCGGGGTCAGCGGACAGAGCGATTGCAATAACAACTCTCTGACGCATACCGCCGGAGAACTCGAAGGGATACTGGTAGTAACGGCGGCGAGGCTCGTTGATACCAACTTCTTCCATCAGCTTCAGAGCCTTCTCCTTTGCCATGGAGGGAGTGATCTTATAAACGACCTTGGATGCCTTGTCCTTCATGAACTCCAGGATCTCAGCGCATCTGGCCTTTGCGTCAAACTCAGCAGCGGGATCCAGAGCCAGCTGGCATCTTTCTTCCATACGGGTAACGATGGAAACGATTTCGTCCTTCAGCTGCTCCAGGTTGTGCAGGGACTTGGGGATAACGCGCCACTCAACCTTGCGGCCTCTCTTCACCAGACGGTCATGCTTAGCGGTCTGCTTTGCAAAGCGGATCTCTTCCTTGGGGTTGTGCTTGACGCCGGCGAAATACTTTTCAACAGCAGCGATAATGCTGGAGCCGAAGGTATAAGCCACATTGTCCTTGTGAACTTCCAGACGGTCAATGCTTGCCTCGACCTGGCTAGCCAGCTCAGCGGCATAACGCAGAGCAGCCTTGCGCTCCAGATCACCGCCGAAGTAGGCCTTGGCCTCCTGCAGCTTGACCATCAGATTGCGCTTAGCTTCCAGGGACTGCTGATGGGAGTAGGTAACACCCTGCTGCTGCAGAGCGCCGAACTCGCCCATGAAGTTCTGCTCAAAGTAAGCCTTTGCTTCCTTGTTCAGCTTCTGAATGTCCCACTTTTCCAGCTTCTCCTCGGGGTGCTTCAGGCTGTAGTAGCCGACGCTGAAGAAGTCGGGACGCTCCTGTGCCAGCATCTTGCCCAGAACCTTAGACAGTTCCTTGGCAGCCTCCAGAGCAGGAGCAGAAACGGCATTGCTGTTCTTGTCCTGACGGTAGGTGTTGGCGATTTCCTTGATGCGGTTTGTCACATCGTTGAGCTGAGTTTCATAGGTGGAGCGGAAGAAGGGAGCCTTGATGTTGTTCACACGGCCCACAAACTCACGCAGAACAGCCTTGACATCCTGCTTCTGATTCTTGCTGGCCAGGAACAGGAACTGCTCCACGCGGCCAAGCAGATCTTCTGCAGTGGACTCAGCGTTGTTGTAGTTGGACTCACGACGGTTGGCTTCCACGCAGAACTTGTCCAGCTCAGCGCACAGAGCCTTCACGCGGGCCTCATTGCTCTTATTTGCAGCAATCATGTTTTCCTGCTGCAGCTTCATAATGGAATCGAACTCTCTGCGGGCATCCTTACGGCTTGCCTTGTTCTTCAGCAGCATTGCCTCGGTAATCTGCTTACCGACCTTGACAATGGGGTTCAAGCTGGACAGAGGGTCCTGGAAAATCATGGCGATTTTATCACCACGGATTTTGTGGAATTCTTCTTCGCTGATCTTCAGCAGGTCACGGCCGTCATAGATGATCTCACCGGCCTCCGTAATGGAGTTACCGGCCTGGATGCCCAGGATGGCCTTAGAAGTAACGGATTTACCGGAGCCGGACTCACCAACGATGGCCAGAGTCTTGCCCTTTTCCAGATCAAAATTGATACCGCGGACTGCCTGAACCTTACCATTGCTGGTGCGGAAGGAGATGCGCAGATCGTTAACATGCAGAATAGACGCCATTAGTCTTCCACTCCTCTCATAGACGGATTGAAGGCATCACGCAGACCGTTGCCGAACAGGTTGAAGCAGATCATCAACAGTGCGAAATACACGGAGGGCCACAGCATTGCGTGGGGTGCGGTGGTCATGGATGCCTGGCCGGAGCTCAGCAGAGTACCCAGGGTGCAGCCGACCATTGCGTTCAGGTCAACGATGCCCAAGTAGGTCAAGCTGGTTTCGGAACCAATGACACCGGGGATAACCAGAGCACAGCTTGTAATAATTGTGCCCAAACCATTGGGGAATATGTGCTTAAACATCAGACGAGCGTCGGAAGCGCCCAGAGTACGGGCTGCCATGACGAATTCCTGGCTCTTAAAGCGGTAGAACAGCTTACGAGTCAGTGCTGCCATGCCGATCCAGCCGGTCAGAACGAAGGCAAACAAGAACGCCTCCAAAGCCGATGCTTTACCGGTAAGCACCAAGTGGAACTGGAACAATGTCGCAACAACGGTGAAAGGAACACCGGACAGGATGTCACTGACGCGGTCCAGAGCCATATCGATGACGCCGCCGTAATAACCCTGGATAGCGCCGTAAACAGCACCCAGAGACAGGTTGATGGCGGAAACACAAATAGCGAACAGAATGGAGAAGCGAGCGCCCTTACCGATGGCGGAGAACAGGTCACGGCCAACGATATCGGTACCAAACAGGTAGGTGGGCTCCATGCCATTTTTGTACTGGTAGTAGTTGTAGTAGCAAACACGGACCTTCACAGCACCGGAAACAGCGGTGGAGTAGACATAGCTACCGTCATCGCCTTCGATACGGAGACTGTTGTACTCAGCGCCGGCCTTGTGGGTACGGGTGGAGTACACGGGAACCAGGTTGCCGTCCTTGTCCAGCTTAGGAGTACCCTTGTTGTCGCACTTGTACCAGACATTGGGCATATCGCTGATGCCATTGATGTCTTCAGGATCAACATAGGGATAGATAACCTGGATGCCGGTCTCATTCTGCCACTGCTGAACCTTTTCAAACTCTTCGTAAGACATGGTACGGTACATGACACCGGGCTCATAGTAACGGTTGGTTTCGATGGTGTAAGTGGTACGTTCCACTTCCTGACCGCGGTACAGAATGGTTTCCACACGGGTGTCAACAATGCCAAGCACGGGATCATAGCCGGTTTCTTCGGCAATGCCGCGCCATGCATTCAAGGAATCTTGAGTCTGGCTGGGCAGGGTACGGCTACCGTCCATGATGCCCAGATTCAGCTTAGCGATTGCGGGAATAAAAGCGGGTGCATTGTAGTAAACACCGTCGGTGTCATCCAGGGTGTAGGGAGAGACAATGGGTGCCAGGAATGCGTACACCAGCAAGAACAGCAGAACCCATGCAGCAATCACGGAGGACTTGTTCTTACGGAAACGGACAAAGGCATCACCAATGTAGCCACGAGCCTTGGTCTCCAGTTTGTGGTCACGAAGCTGGGCATCTTTCTGGACAAACTGGAACTGCTCTTGAGAGATAGATTCAACAAATTCCATATTTTTCATTTCTTAGACCCCATTCTGATACGAGGATCAATAAAGCCGTAGCTGATATCGACCACAAGGCTGGCCGCCAGACCAATGGCGGTATAGAAGCAGGTAGTGAGCATAAAGATGTTGTAGTCACGGCCGTTGATGGCATTCAGAGTCAAGCCACCGATGCCGGGAACACCGAAAATTCTCTCAATAATCATGGAACCACTCAGAATGCCGATGAAGGAACCGAAAATGGAGGGCAGAACGACCACCATGCAGTTCTTCATTGCATGACGAATGGTAGCCTGAGCCTTGGTCAGACCCTTGGTGCGGGCCAGCAGCATGAAGTCGCTGGTCAGAACTTCGGTCAGCTCAGCACGGGTAGTACGGGTAAAGCCAGCGATGGTGCCGAAAGACAGAGACAGCACAGCGGGCAGCATACTGACGAACATGGGCCAGGTGAAATATTCTTCACCGGAGTTCATCAGGAAGGGGAACCAGCTCAGCTTATAGCTGAAGAAATACTGAACAAGGAATGCATAGACGAAGCTGGGCACGGAAATGGTGACCATCGTCAAAGTAGAAATGCCGTAGTCGATCAAAGAGTTCTTCTTCAGAGCAGCGAAAATACCCAGACCGATACCGACAGGAATAGTCCAAAGAATAGAATAAAGGTTAACGAGCATCGTGGGAGGCATCTTGGTAACAAAGACCTTCACAACCTCCTGGCCGTAGTACAGCTTTTCACTAACGCCCCAGTTGAAATCGGTAAAAATGTTCTTCAGGAAAATGCCAAATTGCACGAGATAAGGTTTATTATAACCCATAGCTTCCCGGCGAGCTGCTACGACAGTGGTTTCGGGACGCATGGGGTCCAGAGGAAGCGGCGGCAGCATGCGGACAAGAATAAAGCACATCATTGTGATAATAAAGAACACCAACATCATGTACAGTATTCTTTGCAGTGTATATTTGAACATGATAGCCCTCCTTTTGTAGTTTTGTGGGAATTTTCAGGCATTTTTTTGCAAAAATGCCAACGACTTGACCGAAGCATGATGGTTTATCAGGAATGGCCAAGCGCATTCCCGAAAATCTGGGCCATTTTTGCCCAAAGTAATGTTCATGGCAAATGGTCACCAGTGGGCGGGGGGCATTTTCCCTCGCCGCCTGATGACCATATGTGACATAGTCAAATGAACCTGCTAAGCAGGGGCTTTGAAGCCCCTGCCGCAGTATGGTTAGTTTTGCTTATGAATTAGTAAGCCAGCTCACCGTTGGGCTGAGAAGCAACATAAGTGTCCCAAGCCTGGTCGTTGTAGTTGTATCTCAGGTAAGCGATACCGCCACGACCCATAACGGGGTTGTACTCTTCAACAACATAGAAGGCCTTCTGAGTCAGCAGGAACATGGAGCCGGCCTGAGTCATGGGCAGGTAGTTGTAGCCCAGCAGGATTTCCTTCTCGATGGCTGCCATGATGGTCAGACGCTCCTCGTAGGTGCCGATGCCGTCGCCGAAGTTGTAGGTCTTGCCATTGACTTCGATAGCGGTACCGGTCATGCACTGCTGCCACTGCATCAGGTTCATGGTGATGTCCTCACCACGCAGGTTCAGAGTCAGATTGATGGAGGTGGAGTCAAACCACTCAGCATCGTACTGGTAGGAGGGGTTGGTGTAAACTTCCATCAGGCCGTAGGGGTCCATAGCGGAACCGTTCCAGCCACCCAGGACGCAGTCGGTCTGGCCAGCCTTGATGTAGGTGGACCAGTCGTTGCCCAGAGGTGCGGAGGGGACAACGCTGATCTTGCCTTCGAAGCCAGTGCCAGCGGCAGCCTCGTTAGCGCAATCGCCCAGCCACTTCATGATCTTCTGCATCTTCTCGGAGGGATCAGCAGAAGCGGAGTAGATCATCTCGATCATCTGGTCGGACTTGCCGTCGTTATTGGTATCGGTAACGTAACCGGCAGCCAGAGCCTCTTCGTAAGCCTTAGCGAACCAGCCCTTAGCAGCAACGGGGTCGTAACCGGTGATGGTTGCAACAGCTGCATCCAGGGACTCGTGCTTGGAAGCGTCGATGCCGTAGACATCGCACAGAACCTGCTTAGCCTGATCGGAGTCACGGTAACGAGCACCGGTGTCGGGATCGTAGATGTAAGCGGTACCAACCAGACCGAAAGCGGGAGACTGAGCGGGGTTGAACTCGGAGCTGTACTCACTACGGTCGTAAGACAGGTTCAGAGCGCGGTGGAAGGAGTTCAGGGTCATGGTTTCCAGATCGTACTTGGTCTGATCGAAGTCAGCAGCGGCCTCGCGCTCCTTGATCATTTCCATGTTACCGTTCAGGATCAGGAAGTAGACAGCCTGACCGGGGGTGAAGTGGCAGAACTCAGAGGAACGGTATGCGCCGTAGTCTTCGGTCTGCAGGCCGTAGGTCATCAGCTGACCCTTCAGGAACATCATCTTAGCGGTAGCAACCTCGGTAACGACAACAGTGTCGATCTCGGTGGACATGTACATGGGGTAGATCTTGCCGTCCACGGGGTCCATGTAAACATGCTTGCCATCGGAGTAGCCCCACCAGTTCTCGTTCTTCACGAAGTGCATGCCCTTATCCATCTGGTAGTCGGACATGATGTAGGGACCGTAGGAAGGAGTGGTCTCAGCGCTGGTGCAGTAGGTGGAGAACCATGCGTCACCCTCCTGCTTCAGGCAGGCGTCGTACACATCGGTCTTAACCAGCCAGGAGCCGGTCAGGTTGTACAGCAGCTGGAAGCCCTTCAGAGCCTTGTTCAGAACCAGAGTGATCTCGTACTCGCCGGTCTCGTACAGACCAACGCCGTCGTAGGAGAACTCGGGGAAAACTTCCTGGTAAACCAGGTAGTTGGGCAGATCAGCATCGGTTTCGCCCCAGTTGGGGTTGGTGGTGGTCATGCTGGACAGCAGAGCCAGGTTCTCGTCGGTGCAGACGATCTTACCTTCCTCGTCCATCAGAGCAACCAGCTTTTCGAAGTTCTCCATGCCGAAGTAACCAGTGCCGTAAGCATCAGCGTAGTCCTTCAGGGAGTTGCCACCGCACCAGTCGATGGGGTAGTCGAAAGCGATCCAAACGGGCTGGCCGTCAGGAGTGGTGTAAGCGCCGTCAGCGCCCTTAACCAGGTCAGCAACAGCGTAAGCACCGGAAACGCCGTTATCGGTGATAACAGTCTGGCCAGCGTTAGCATAAGCCTGAGCACCAGCGATGCAGAAGCCGCCTTCGTAGTAGCCGCCAGCACGATAGTTCTGCAGCTTGGGATCCAGCAGACGCTTCATGGACTCAACCCAGTCAACAGCCTTGATGGGGGTGCCATCGTCCCAGCAAGCATCGGGATTCAGCTTGATGATGTAAGCGTAGCCCTCAGTAGCATCAGCGGGGATGCCGAACTCAGGACGAGAAGCCTTAATAGTCTCAGTCACGTCGATGGGCATCTCAGCAGCCATCTCGGGGACAATCACGTAGCCCTCGTAGGGATCCTTGCCTTCCAGTGCGTTCAGCTCATCGTTGAAGATGAAGGTGTACAGACCGGAGGTCAGGAACTCGATGGGATAGCTCTCATCAGAGGTCTCGTAGGTGTGGATGTTCCAGTTAGCAGACAGGGTGCTAACATAGTCGGTGTAGGTGTAGTCACCTTCGAAAACGACTACTTCGGGACCGGCGGGCTCGGTGGGATTGGTGCCGGTGGGATTGGTGCCCTCGTTGCCAGTGGGGTCAGTGCCCTGGGTGGGGTCCTTGGGAGTACAAGCGACAACACTCAGTACCATGACGACAGCCAGCAGCAGAGCCAACAGTTTCTTCATGCTCATAGGTTTTTCCTCCTAGTTTTATATTCCTCCGCCCACGGCGGAAAGAATTTTGTAATCGGTCCGGCAGGCAGATGCCATCACTCCGATTATCCATTTTATGTGGACACTCGTCGTTTCAGTACAACCGCTCCGCTCGAACTGTGTAACAGAGTATAACATAAAGTTACAAGATAATCAAGTGCGAATTTAAGAAAAATTCATTTTTGAGGCTGTCCGTAGTACCAAAAGTACCACCGCATTTTCTCATTTTTTAGTCAAAACATCCAAAAACAAGGGCAAGTTCGCCCCCCAAAGGCATTTTTTAACATTTTGTTCACGACTTACGGAGTTTTGCGATATGCATATTATGCATTTTTTATGCAGTATTTATGCATTTTGTCACTTTTGTTACTTTTTCGCCTTAAAAATTCAGCATTCCCCCTATTACCCCTCACTTTCCCCATCTAT
The DNA here is from genome assembly GCA_017646545.1 of Oscillospiraceae bacterium. GTDB lineage: Bacteria > Bacillota > Clostridia > Oscillospirales > Oscillospiraceae > Faecousia. The sequence continues at coordinate 7,848 of JAGCMI010000084.1, forward strand.
AAACTGAATAATATTTGAAAATGCGACGACTTCTCCAGTTTCCATCCCGATAATTTGCGAGTTTTTGTCGATTTTTATCACTCTTCCGCGGATATCGCAATACCTGCCCCCCGGCTTTTTTCCATCCGGCACAAAAATCCTTAGGCAAACTTCCGGTTTTTGGGCAATCCGCTGCTTCAGCGCCAGAAGGCGGCGGCTGATGGCCTCCACCTCCCCCTCGTCCAAATATATTTCCCCCTGGGTCTGCCGTGCCGTTTCCCGGATGACATCCTCATATCCCGTCAAAGCTGCAAAGGGTGCAAACTGGGCCGCCCGCTGGGAAGCTGACATCCGGGGGCGTGTTTCCGACACCGGATGGGGCAGATGCAGCAGGTGCTCATACTTTTTGTTCATGCTCCCCTACTTTCTGTGGCCGCCCACCTGACCGTTGCGCTGACGGGTGGTGGCCCCCTGCTGATAGTTCATTCCTTTTAAGATGGCATTGCTGCCAAATTTCTGCCGAATCTGCAGCACCGCCTCCTGCCGACGCAGTTCCCGCTGCTCCTGCGCCTGCTGCCGCTGCTGACGCAGGTTCTCCTCCTCGAAATTCGTGAACATGTCCAACTGCACCATTTCCTCTTCCTGCTGCTGCACCTGCTGCCGCTGCAGCACATGGCAGGCCGCCACCGTCACCCGGCGCACCAGAAGTTGGGGATTGACAATCCGGTCGAACAGCGCCATGGTCTTTTCCATGACCAGACGGGTGGAAGAGGTGTATTTCCCCAAATTGGCCGTGCCGGTGCTGTGCTTGGGGATGGCCCGGCCATAGAGATCGGTGACCACCGGACCTGTATATTGGATCTTGGGATCGGTGAGGCTTTCCCGGTCATAGCCGATGGTCAGCACAATCTGATCCGTCTGTAATTTTTTCTCCACCAGATCCAGCACCAGAAGATCCAGCATCTCCTCCACAATGATGCGCGCCTTGGGCACGGGGTAAGGCTCCGACAGCACCTGCCCGGAGGAAATGCTGCTGCTTTCCGGTTTGTAGGCTTTGATCTGGGCGATGGTGCAATCTTCAAAACCCCAGGCATGGTCAATGAGCAATTGGGCATTGACCCCAAAAAGCTTATAAAGCAAATCCTCATTATAGTAGTCCGTGGATTTGCCCACGGAGCACAGCGCCACATCCCCCATGGTTTTCATGCCGTATTTTTCCAGTCGACGACTGTATCCCCTGCCCACCCGCCAGAAATCCGTGATGGGCTCATGGTCCCACAGCTGCTGCCGATAGCTCATTTCGTCCAACTGGGCAATGCGGCAGCCATGTTCATCTGGCGGCATTTTCTTCGCCACGATGTCCATGGCCACTTTCGCCAGATATAAATTGGTGCCGATGCCGGCAGTAGCGGTGATGCCGCTCTCCTCCAGCACCGCCCGTACCAGTTTTTCCGCTAGCTGCCGGGGCGTTGCGCGATATGTATTTAAATAAGGTGTCAGATCGATGAACACTTCGTCGATGGAGTAAACATGGATGTCCTCCGGAGCGATATATCGCAGGTATACATTATATATATAAGAAGACACTTCCATATATAATCCCATCCGGGGTGTGGCCACGATGAAATCGATCTTCAGCGCAGCATCTGCCGCCAGTTCGTTGGCATCGTAGGATTTTCCCGTAAATTGCTGGCCCGGCGCCCGATACCGCCGCTGGGCATTGGCCAAACGCACCTGCTGATTGGCTTCAAACAATCTGGCTCTGCCGGAAACACCGTAGGCTTTCAGCGCCGGCGTTACCGCCAGACAAATGGTCTTTTCCGTGCGGCTCTCATCCGCCACCACCAAAAGCGTGGTCAGCGGATCCAGCCCCCGCTGGCGGCACTCCACCGAGGCATAAAAAGATTTCAGGTCAATACACAAATAGGCTCGTTCCATGTTTTCACCCCCTTGTGATCATTATAATATACGAACATTTGTTTTTCAATAGCAATTTCAGACAAAAAATTACCGCTCCAAACGGAGCGGTAATCAAAATCATTTTAATTTTTTATCAAAGGCCATTCGGTCGCCACCGCTCTGAATCACGGTGCCGCAATAGGCAAAGCCGTGTTTCTCCAGTACATGGCGCATTCTCAAATTGGCCTCCAGTGTATCGATCCGCAGGATATCCACCCCGCGGGAGCGGGCCTCTTCCCCGATCAGACGGAAGGTCTCCCCCGTCAGACCCATGCCACGGAAAGCAGAAGAAATGGCAATGCGATGCACCACCGCATACGCCCCCTCATAATGCCAGGCGCCACGGATCAGCGGATAGGACGGATCTCCCTCAAAGCCCAGATAGAAATAGCCTGCCGGCACACCGTCCACACACAAAAACCAGCCATCACCGGAAAGCAAATCCTTTTCCACCGTGGCACTGTCCGGATAGCCGTCCGCCCATTGGACAAAGCCCTGCGCCCGCTGAAATTCCCGTCCGCTGGACAAAATATCCAGACAAATAGAAATTTCCTGGGGCAGCGCCTTTCTCAGCGTACATTTTGCCACCTTCAGTCCTCCATTTCGTCCAGCAATTCCCGGACCTCATCTATGGCATCTTCCAGCACCTCATGCTCGTCCGCCCATTCTTCATAGGCTTCGCTGCCCATCCGCTTGGGCTCCCGCTCATCCAGTTCCTGCAGCCGCTGCTCCAGTTCCTGCAGATACGCTTCCAGTTCCTGCCGAGTCATATCTTCCAGGAACTTTTCCTCTTGGGGTTTCTTAAATTCGATCATCTCTTCCCCTCCATCAGTTTTTTCAAGATATCTTCATCCGCCGGGCAGAAATCAAAGTTGGGAATTTCCTCCACCGTGATCCAGCGGATATCGTTATGTTCCAGCATCTGAGGCTTGCCGGCAGCGATGACACTATGAAATAAGGTCAGCCGTACCAGCAGGTCGGGATAATCATGGAGCACTTCCATAAATACATCCCCCACAGCCACTTCCACCGCCAGCTCCTCCCGGCATTCCCGCACCAACGCTTGCTGCTTGGTTTCACCGGGGTCCACCTTGCCGCCCACAAATTCCCACAGCAATCCTCTTGCCTTATGGGCAGGGCGCTGGCAAATAAGAAAGCGGTCGCCTTCCCAAATAAGCGCTGCCACCACTTCCGTGACTTTCCGATTTTCCATGCTCTTTCACCTTCTATCCTTCCATCACGCAGGGCAAAACCCACACTCAGCCAAATACTTCCGCTGCCGCAATGGTGCGGAAAACTTCCTCTTCCACTTTATCCCGCCCATAGGCGTCGAGAAAACGGTCTTTATACCGGTCGGTTTTCAAGTTAAACTGCAGCGACCACATCCCCCAAAACAGATCCACATGCCGATCGCCCACACCGCCGGCATCCAAATCGATGAACCCGGCAAATTCCCAGTTATTGAGCAGAATATTGGGCAGGCAGTAATCTCCGTGGAGCAGGGTATCGGTTTTCAGATACTTTCCCGTCGCCTCCAAAACAGCCCAAGCCTCTTCGGCTGAGGCATAGCCCCAGTTATCTGGGAACAGATACACATCGTAAGTCTTTTTCTCATAATTTTTTCTGGCGGCAGACAGATAGTCCGCCGTCCGATCTGCCACGGGGCAGCCGGAAAAGGCAGTTTCGTGCAGCTGCCGCAGAAGCTGGGCGGTGGTGTCGCACAGCCGCACGGGGTCATTCAAATATGCAGGATCAATGCAATCTTCGCCCTGAATTTTGCGGGTCAGCATCCAATCATTTTCTCCACTTTCATACAGCAAAACTTCTGCGCTTAATCCATTTTTGTGAAAAAATGAAGTTAATTCCGCCTCTTTTTGAAGCGTGCCGCCGGCAGCGGTTTTCAAATAAAATCCCGTATCTTTATCCAGAAAATAGACTCGCGCCGCCCGGGAGCAGCTGCTGTCAAACACCGCAGCATCCTCCAAAAAAGGATGAAATGCCACAGGGATATCTTCCTTGTTCAACCGAATCGGTTTTCGCTGCATCGCACACCACTCCCCTCCGGGCAATTTGAGAATATTATATCCCATCCGTCCTTCAGATGCAAGAAAAAGACTTTGTTTTTGCCGGCAAATGTGGTATAATGACAAAAAATATATTTTGGAGGTACATCTATGAAAGATCAAAACTGCGACTATTGCATGGGCGGCGAGATTTTATCCGGCTTCGGCATCAAAATCTGCGACCTGAAGGTAAGCCAGCTGATTCTCTTCAAGGAGCAGAGCCATCCCGGTCGTGTCATCGTGGCCTACAAGGATCATGTTTCCGAGCTGGTGGACATTTCCGCTGAGGAAAGAGCGCTGTTCTTTGAGGATGTGGCTGTTGCGGCCAAGGCCATCCACAAGGCTTTCTCCCCCGACAAGGTCAACTACGGTGCCTATGGCGATGGCGGCTGCCACCTCCACTTCCATCTGGTGCCCAAGTACAAGGGTGAATTCGAATGGGGCACCCCCTTCGCCATGAACCCCGGCAAGACCTACCTCAGCGAAGCAGAATATGCCGCCATGATCGAAAAAATCAAGGCAGCACTGTAAAAAGCACAAAAGGGCGCGGTAGCTACTACCGCGCCCATCTTTTTATTTCTTTTTGCTGCACAGAGAAATGATGCCTGCCACCAGCACAATGGTATTGGTGATCACACCCACAAAATTCAAAATAAAGATGTTAAACACCGCAAACAGCGCCACACTCACCAAAAAGGCGATCTTCAGCGCCTGCTCATTGTTCTGAAAGCGGAACACCGCCAAGGTGTATTCCAAATTGGCGACGATGGGCAGCCAGCCCACCAATCCCAAATTGTTGAAGAAAATACCAAAACCCACACCCAGCGCCACCATGATCCACTGCACCGCTTTGCCGGTAACATTACCGATGGCCAGAAAATTACGCAAAATGCTCACCGCATTCTGCACCGCGCCACTGTAGCCCCTGAGGACCACCGCGCCGATGCCATAAAAAGTCTGGCTTAAATTTTGCACCATCAGCACGCCCTTGGCCGTTTTTCGAGTGGAACTGATAGAATCCGTAATCATGGCTAACAGGCTGCACAGATTGCCCACAACCAAAGTCACGCTGTTCATTCTTCCACTCCCTTTCTCGCCACATTTTTCTTCTATTATACTGAGAATTCCTCATTTGTAAAGAAAAACCCTTGTTTTGGATAACCATTCAACCAAATCCAGCCACGCTTCCTTGTCGAGCGCAGACACTGCATTTCTTCCTCCGGATGATGAAAATATGCCATGCAACAAAAGTATATATATTTTAGCATTATTAATAAAAGTAATTGACGAACTTTACGTATCTTAGTATAATATACCCATAACAACGTGTTACACAGCTTTTGCAACTTCCTCACGGTTCTTACCGGAGCGCTGCGTATCACCAAACAAGGAGGTACTCCATTTTATGAACTACTATGAAAGAGCCCTCGCACTGCGGGAGGAAACGGTCGCCCTTCGTCGGTATCTGCACACCAATGCCGAAGTGGGTCTGGTTATGCCGAAGGCCAAGGCCTATGTGATGGAAAAACTGGCTGAATATGGTCTGGAACCCAAGGAATGCGGCCACGGTGTTACCGCCACTGTGGGCAACGGTGGCAAATGCATCCTGCTCCGGGCCGATATGGACGCACTGCCCATGGGCGAAGAAAGCGGTGAGCCCTTTGCCTGCCCCACCGGCACCGAAGCCCATTGCTGCGGTCACGATTTCCATGCCGCTATGCTGCTGACCGCTGCCAAAATGCTGAAAGAAAACGAAGCCAATCTGGAAGGTACTGTAAAGTTTATGTTCCAGACCGGTGAGGAGACTTTCGAAGGCGCCAAGGATATGCTGGAGCATGGCATTCTGGAAAATCCTGCTCCCGATGTCGCCCTGGCTTACCACGTCACCTCCGGCAAAATGCCCATCGGCATCTATATGTACAACAACACCGGCACCATGATGTTCTCCGTGGATGGTTTCAAGATCACCATCACCGGCCGCGGCGGTCACGGTGCATACCCCCACACCTCCATTGACCCCATCAACATCGCTGTCCATGTCTATCTGGCACTGGAAGCCCTCATCGCCCGGGAAGCCGATCCCAACAAGGCCTGCGTGCTGACGGTGGGTAAGTTCTCCGCCGGCTCCGCTGCAAATATCATCCCCGAAAAGGCGGAACTGCAGGGCACCATCCGTTCCAACGACAAGGCCAACCGAGAGCTGTTGGTGCGCAGAATGAAGCAGGTTGCCATCAAGACCGCAGATGCATATGGCGGTACTGCCGAGATCGAAATGCTCTCCGAGGTTCCCCCGCTGGTTTGCGATCCGAAGCTGACCACCGAATTTGCTGACTATATGAAGAATATGGGCATTCCCGGTGCCTATCCCTATTCCGGCATTTCTGCCAGCGCTTCGGAAGACTTTGCCTCCATCGCAGAAAAGATCCCCGGCACTTTTATGTACATTTCTGCCGGCTATCTGGACGACCGCGGTGCAGCCCCCGCCCATAACCCCAAGGTGCAATTTAATGAGGATGTTTGCCCCGTGGGCGCTGCCTGCTATGCCCATTGCGCCACTGAGTGGTTGAAGAACAACAAGTAAGCAAATTCCCGAAAGGGCAATATTAAATAAAAAGGAGCAACATTTATGTCTACTGCGCTTATCCAGCTCAGCAAGGGTAAAAAGACCCTTGTCTCCTTCGGTGCCATCATGTTGACAGTTGCCGTGGCTTGCTACGGTCTGGCTCTGATGACCCTGGTCCCCCCCATCCTGCAGCGTCTGGATGGCATGGCCTTCGCCGGTCTGGTGGGTCTGTGCATCTCTCTGGGTATCACCCTGCTGTCCCCCATCGGCGGCAAGCTGGGCGATATCTTCGGCCGTAAAGCTGTTGTCATTGTGGCAGGTCTGATCAATCTGGTCTGCGGCATCGGCATCGCTTTCGCCTCCAACGTTCTGGTCCTGCTGATCTGCTGCTTCGGTGTCGGCTTCTCCCAAGGCGCATACGTTTCCGCCCCCTCCATCATCATGGGTCTGATCAACGATCGCAAGAACGTTCCCAAGGCAATGGGCTACCTGACCATGGCTCTGTCCATTGGCGGTACCGGCGGCTCCATTCTGGCCGGCATCCTCACCGACATGGGTATGCTGAACGCAGCCATCCTGTTCCCCGCTATTCCTCTGGTTCTGGGCATCGTGTTCATCGGTCTGTGCTACCCCAACGACAAGTCCGGCAAGTCCGTCAGCATTGACTATAAGGGCATCGTACTGATGGCTCTGTCCCTGCCCGCCATCACCCTGTCCCTCAGCGGTTCCACTCTGGGCTGGAGCAATCTGGTCAGCATCATTGTTTTTGTTGTTGGTGTTTTGTTCGCTGCCATCCTGATCAAGCACGAGTCCTCCATCGAGCAGCCCATCATCCCCATCAAGCTGTTCAAGGAAAGAGATTACCTGCTGTTCCTGCTGGTCGGTGCTATCTGCTACTTCGGCCGCGGTGCTTTTGATAACTACGCACCTCTGGGTGCCCAGGAAGTCATCAAGACCTCCGTCGCTCTGTCCGGCTCCCTGCAGCTGCCCAAGACCATTCTGACCATGTTCGTGCCCGCTATTGCCGGTGTTTGGATGGCCAAGAAGAAGGCCAACATGTGGAAGGCAATGTTCGTCGCTACCCTGCTGTTCGCAATTCCCCTGCTGGCTATGGGCTTCACCGTCCAGGCAGGCTGGTACATCTGGATCTACTTCGCTGTGATCACCATCTCCGGTATTGCTGAGTCCTTCCGCGGCATCTCCTTCACCCCCGCTGCTCAGAGCGTTCTGAAGCCCGAGGATATGGGCATCGGCACCTCCATGATCAACTTCGCAAACTCCCTGGTGGCTTCCATTGCCGCTGCTATCTACAGCGCAATCTACGGCATGTGCACCGCTTCCGGTGTTACTGCTGACACTGTTCAGAAGGGCGTCAACGGTGTCTTCCTGACCGCCGGCATCGTCACTGTGGTGGGCGTGGTCATCGTTCTGACCAAGGTCCGTCCCATGCTGAAAAAAGAAGAAGTAGCCGCCGAATAATTTCCCCTCACATAAAAGGCCACCGGAGTGATCCGGTGGCCTTTCCTATTGCTCAAAAGTGGTAAATTTCAGTTTGTAGGGCTGATCGCCTAATTAGGAATGAGGAGTTAGGAATTGCCGAGAAAACATACTGGTGTTTGTCTATTCAAACTCCTACTTCCTAATCTCTAATTCCTAATTCACCGAGCGATAAACTACAATTTGCAGTTTATACCTATGCAAAAGGCCACCGGAGTGATCCGGTGGCCTTCCTATTTGGTATGAACTTATTCCTCAGTTTTCTCAGCGGCAGGAGCCATGGCAGGATTGTCCACCACCTGGATCTTGCCCTTCTTCCACATCACGCGGGAAGTAATGATGGAAACAGGCAGCATAGCCAGAATCACGAAACCAACCATACCCAACATAATACCTCCCTGACCAATCAGACGAGCGCCCAAGGTAACGAGGGAAACCAGAACGATAACGGGAATCACGCCCTTCAAACCACCCTTGACCACCTTGGTGCCGGAGCCGGTGGAAGCAAACAGACCCAGAGTCATGGAGCCGAACAATGCAGGCAGCAGATAGCTGGACATGGTCTGCACCGCAGGCAGCTCAAAGATGGGGCTGATGAAGGAGATCAGCAAAGCAGCAATAGTGAGGATCGCCACGGTCATAATGGAGCTGGCTGCCACCGCAATGGAGGAAACCACATCGCCTTCGGGGGTATTGGCCTGCTTACCGGTAAGCTTCAGCGCATTGACAGCGCAGGGCAGCTTCAGATTCATAATATTACCGGTGATAAAGCCCAGATAAGAGGAAGTACCCATCAGGGGAACATAGGACAGAGCCTCGGAGAAACCAACGGGGATGTAGATGGCCAGAATACCAATGGTCGCCACATTAAACACTTCACCCAAAGAAGGAATGCAGCCGTAGACGCCCAGGAAAATGAAGGGCAGCGCCACCATATAAACCAGAGCGATCACCGTGCCGGTACGTCCCCAGCGGTGACACCACGCCTGGAAGGGATCCAAAGTCACAACGGAATTCTTCTTACTCATAATCTCGTCCTCCTTTTCTTAGAAAATCGCAGTCCACAGCAGAGAGGACACCATACCGAGAATCATAGAGCCAGCCATAATGAAGTTATTGAGCCAGCCCCAACCCGGCTTCTTTGCCACGATGCCCAAACCAACAGCCACAAACAGACCGGTGATCATTACCAGCGCCTGAATGGTATCGGAAATCAGCAGGATGGGAACATAAACAGCCAGCAGCGTCAGCATAAAGCAGCCGGAAAGCACCTGGCTCCAACCATTGCCCTGCTTGGAATTGTCCACAGAGGTCATCAGCTTTTTGCCGGCGGGAATCAGAATCAGGAAACCGGAGAGCATACCCACGCTCATCAGGATCATAATCACGCCAAACTCGCGGCCGGTAGCGTTATTGACCATATCGGTGGTGGAAGAGTAAGACAGTGCTGCTGCCAGAGAGCTGGCAATCTGGCTTTCAAAGGACAAAGAACCGATGACGGAAAGTCTCCACCAGGACCAGATGGTACCCAGGGAGGCAGCCAGCGCCACCAGGCCGATTACGATGGACAAGCTGGGAACAACGGAGAAAACCAGAGAAGACTTAATAATATTGGCAATCTCCTCCTTGGTAATACCCAATTCCAGCGCCCGTTTTCTGGCTTTCAGCAGATACACCACGGAAAATGCGGTGATATAGGCCAAGCCAGCAATAACCAGGATCAACAAAAGAGGGCTGCTAATAAGGTCTTTGATTGTTGTCATATTTTTCTTCCTTTCTTGTTGCAAAATTTGTCCACGTCATACAAAAGAACGCCCGCTCTCTCAACGGCGCAGAGTGTAATTACAAGTCCCCCTCATCTTCACGACAATTTATACAAAAATATCGATTAACAAGGGATACTTTTGTATAAAATATACCACCCTTTTCCTCTCTCGTCAAGGCTTTTATCCGCATATTTCCCATAATGTATCATCTGCGCAAAAATCCCCGGCTTTTAGGCCGGGGATTTTTATACGTTACTGGCATGCTGATTTTGGCTGTGATATTCTGCGATGATTTTTAGGGACAACTCAGCACGCCCTCTGCCCAAAGGCAACCACCACAGGCAGGATGAGAATTTCCGATACAATCTTCCTGATTCTCCGAGAACAGCTCGCAGTGTCCACAGTAAATGCAGGATGCAAATTCAAAATCATCGAATTTTCTACGAAATACTTTGTATTCCTTACTGTTCCAAATCTCAGCCAAAGGCTGCTCTTTCACATTACCGAAAGAACAATGGGTGATTTTTCTGCGGACATCGCTCAAATAGGTATAGCCGTTGTGCAACAACGCCATGCAGGGACACACCTGGCCATCGGCCCGGACGAAAGTCATGCCCTCCCGGACGAATTTGCAGTAACCGCTTTTGCGAAGCACCGGCTGGTCGTTAAAATAGAGATTGAAATTTTGCTTGCTCATCAGGCTGCGGATACCGTCAGCCGCTTCCTGCACATTCATATCAAAGTAGGGTAGCCGAACCGTGGGCAGCACGCTCCCCTTGCCGGGGCCGGTGTACATATTCACAAGACCGGTATACAGCATCTCATTTTGAGAACTTTCATCCGTAGGAGAGATATTGGAAACATTCACTTCATCCACCAGATGCTGTGCAATAAAGAAGGGCAACTTCGCCAACTGATGGACATTGCTCTTCATGGCCACAAAAGTAATTCCCAGAGAGATACTGCTGAGCCGCTTCTGCCGGATTTTGTTCAGCATCCGGATATTACTCAGGACTCTGCCAGAGTGATCATGGCCGGAATGATCCAAATTTCCATGGGCAGAATCTGCATTGATGGAAGAATCGGTTTCCAAATTATCCATGGAGATCCAAAGACGGGTAAGTCCCGCATCCATAATGCCGTTAATCATGGATTCCGTCAGCAGTGTGCCGTTGGTCAGCAGTTCCACTTCTGCACCGGTCTGGGCCGCCAACCGAATCATTTCCAAAATATCCTTATGGAACATGGGTTCACCCATGCCACCAAAAAAGATCGTTTCCACGCTTTTGGGCATAGTTTCCAGCACACGACGATATTCCTCCAAGGAGAGGTCACACATAGGTTCGTCGAACCAGGTATGGCGGAAGCACATTTTGCAATTTAAGTTACATTTGGTGGTGGGCTCAATATAGAGTTTTCTCAGCATGGGGCACCTCCATCAAAGTCCATAGAATTCCAAAAACTGTTTCGTTTCCGCCATAACAGGTGCAAACAGCACCTGTTCTTTCGAGCCGGACTCCAACAGTTTTCCCTTATGAAAATACAACACCTCATCTGCAATACGGCGTGCCTGCTGCAGACTGTGGGTTACCATGATCATTGCACAACCGCTTTCCCGGACATATTCTGTAATAAGTTTTTCAGAGAGCAGCGTGGTTTCCATATCCATCGCTGCGGTAGGTTCATCCAAAATGGCAACATCGTAGTGTTTCATCATCAAGCGCGCCAATGCCATACGGGCGGTTTCGCCACCGGAAAGACGGTCAGCACGCTTGCTTTCCAAATGACGGATTTGGATGGCATCCATCAATTTTTCTGCCCGCTGTTCATCCCTCCCATTGAGGAGGATATTCGCTTTGGTGCTCATGCGGAAAGCAAAGTTCTTCTGAGGCATATAGCCCACGGAATTTGCATCCAGATAGTTCCCCTTCCGGTCAGCTTTCACAACGCCTGCCAGAATCTTCGCAAAGGTGGACTTGCCGCTGCCGATGGCACCGATCACCGCATAAATTTTTCCCGATTGCAGTTCCATTCCCGAGAAATTCAGCACCGTGGTTTTATCGTAGGTTTTGGAAAAAGAGGAAATATTCATCGGCTCAACCTCCTTTGCAGCAAGGAGATTCCCACATTCACAATCAAGGAAATGGTCAGCAAAATGATGCCCAATGCAATACCCAAGGTAAAGTTGCCCCGGTTGGTATACTGCATAATGGCCGTCGTCATAACATTGGTTTTCCAAGCGATGGCACCGCCCACCATGGATACCGCTCCAACCTCTGCAATGGAACGGGCAAAGGCCAGCAGATAGACAGAAATGATCTGATACATACACTCGTTGCACAGCAGCCAAAAGGTCTTGAAGCCGCCAAGGCCCATTCCCTTCGCCGTTTCCCGAACTGCCGGAGCAACCGACGCCACATAGCTTTCCATATTACTGATAACAATGGGGGTGATCAATACAATCTGCGCCATGATCATGATTTTTACCGTGAACAGCAGCTTCAAATGCCGGAAAGGCCCCACCCCGGAGAACAGCATATAAAACAGCAAACCACAAACCACCGGAGGCAAACCCTGCAGTGTCCGATTGGCTACCAGCAACATATTCCGTCCGGGAAATTTACAGGTACCCAGCCAAATACCGATGGGCAAACCGATCAGCAGGGCAAAGATGGAGCTTTGAAGGCTCATTTCCGCAGTTACGCCGAGAATATCCATCAGTTCCGCATCCCGCGACAAAATCAGTTCAATGGCTTTCAGCACAGACGCCTTCATATCTTTACCCCCCTTATTTTAAAAATCCCGTGGGAGATACTCCCACGGGATTATTTTACTTTACTTTCCTTAGAAAATCAACCCATAACGCCATTGTTGGCAATGAATGTCAGGAAGGTTGCCTTATCGGTCAGGATATACGCACCCATTTCTTCAGCCATCACCAGGCAGGCACCCATACCAGTGTTGGCAGAGATGTACCACTCGGTATAAGCGGCAAAGGACGCAGCATCAGTGGTAATACCCAGGTCAGCAGGCCACAGAGAGATTTCCTTGGTATGGGTACCGGAAGCATCACCACGGGAAATAAAGGTGAACTTACCTGCCGAGATGGCTGCGAAAGCATCCTTAACAGAAGCTGCGGAAGCAACACCGGCAGGGTCAGCGGAGGGACCGCACAGAACATAGTAGTTGTAGATGAAGGAAACCCGTTCGGTTTTAAAACCGGCAACCACACGGGCGAAGCCGCCGCTGACAAAGGCCTCCTCCTGGCTCTTGGAGTGGACCAGGATCAGGTCAGCATTGCCCATCTTGGCGTTGTTGATGGACTTGCCAGTACCGGCGGAGTAGACTTCCACGGTGTAGCCGTACTTTGCCTCAAACTCGGGCAGCAGCTTTTCCAGCAGGCCGGAGTCGTTGACGGAAGTGGTGGTGGACAAGCGGATGAGCTTGGTATCTTCGGTGGCAGCCGCGATCTGACCCGTGTAAACGGGTACATCGTCCCTGATGTAGAACAGGTTAGAGCCATACTCCTTCACACCGAATGCACCGGCAATGTCCAGCGCCTCACGGCTTACCAGCCACTGATACAAAGCATCAGCGCCGGCAGTATTGACGGCCACATCAGAAACGGGGTTGCCGTCAGCATCCACGAAGGGAGCCTCGGAGTTGACAGCGATCACGGAGTAGGTGTTCAGCATATCGTTGTCAGCTTCCATCAGGATCATGGTGTCCACAGCGGGAGCAGCCTCGGTGGGAGCTGCGGTCTCCACAACGGGAGCCTCAGTAGCAACAGGA